>NZ_JBSUQM010000011.1:0-178515 GCF_054065835.1 Nocardia citri | reverse complement strand
ACGTCCCGGGGGCCTTCGTTTTGTGAACGATATGAACGCACAACAGGTCGGAATATCAGTCGCGACAACCGATTCCGACTCGGGTAGGCGAAGTTCTAAGAGGCGACCGGTGGCTGCTCAGCGGCGATGGCGGCGAGCAATCCGGCACGCAGGGCGACCGGCGGACGGGCCGCCGTCGCCTCCGCGAGCACGGCGAGGACTTCCTTCGTCTGCTGGACCTCGGTCATGAATTCCGCGTGTAGCGCGGGGTCCTCGCCGTCGAGCACTTCCCGTACCGCATTGTGGTCTTCGTCGTCGATCGATCCGAGCGCGACGGCGTGCGCGAGATCGATCCGAGCGTCGTCCATCTCACGTCACCCCCAAACTTTTCTTCAGTCGTGTCAATCCGTCCCGTATACGGGACTTAACGGTCGGTAACCCTACGCCGAGGTAGTCGGCGACCTCCGCGTAGGTGCGCCCGCCGTAGTAGGCGAGCGAGATGGCTTCCCGCTGAGTCTGTGTCAATGTCCCTAGACCCTCCAGGACGGCCTGCTGCTCGAACCTGCGCTCGACTTCTTCGGTGACCTCATCGAATTCGTTGCCGAGAACCCTTATCCCATAAGCGAATTCGCGCAGGGTATGGGCCTGTTCGGCGCGGACGCGGTCGACGGCCCGCCGATGCGCGAGGGTCATCAACCATGTCACCGCCGATCCTTTGGTCGCGTCGAAACTGGACGCGGTCCGCCAGATCTGGAGATACACCTCCTGGGTGGTCTCCTCGGCGTATCCGGGGTCGTGCAGGACGCGTAGCACCAAGCCGAACACACGCGCGCACGTGCGGTCGTACAGCTCGGCGAATGCCTCCTGGTCGGACCGGCCGCAGCGTTCGAGAAGTGCGGCGAGCTCGATACTTTCGGCGGCGCGTGCCGTTACCGCAGATTCCACCCCGTTCGAAGCAACAGTGGGTGGGATGGCTTCTCTTCGGAACGAGTCGCCCTCTGCGGCCGGCGGCCGCGTTGTCACAACGCTCCATTCTGTGTCATCGGTCACTACCGTAGCGCGCCGCTATGGGGCCCCGCGCGGTGGGGTGGCGGCGAACCGTATACGGACTAGCAATTTCCCGGTAAACCACGACACGCAAGGCGTTTTCTGGCGGCGACCCGCCGTGACACGCCGATGGTTTTCGCGAAACGCCGTACTTGCAACCGACTTCGGCTTGTGGCCATCGCCGGTGTTTGCTAGGCATTCGGCGCGCCGCGCCACATGGATGGGAAGAAGTTCGTTTTAGACGGCCATGCGTCGACGGTTGCGCCGGGCGTGCATCTCGCGCTCGGTTTCGGACATACCGCCCCAGATGCCATAAGGCTCGCTGACTTTGAGCGCGTGGCTGCGGCACTGCATGAGTACCGGGCAGGCCCGGCAGATCTCCTTGGCGCGCATCTCGCGCGCGGTACGAGCCCGGCCGCGTTCACCGTCCGGGTGGAAAAACACCGCGGAATCCTGGCCGCGGCAGGATCCTCGCATCTGCCAGTCCCAGACGTCCGCGTTCGGTCCGGGGAGGTGGGTCGGCATGGGCATTGGTGAACTCCTCGTGGTGCGAGCTCGTCAGCGTTGTCGAGCAGTTGTTCTGCAACAGTTGTGGGCCACGACGTCGGGTCGGCGGCGTGCCATGGGCTCGCCTATTGCGGTCGTTGCAATTTCGCGCGGCGCCGACCGTGGCGATGAGCTACGTTAGGTCCAGTCGCGAAATTCCGTCAATAGTTCGGTGCAGCAGTTTTCTAAATCTTAAGCTGCGAAATTTAACCTCGAAGATGTTTACTTTTTGGACTCGTCCAGTAACACTGGTCAGTTAACCAGAGGCTGGTAGGTTTTCGCATGGCGTCAGCATTCCACATTCCCGCAGGTCGGAACGGGTTGGCGGCTATGTCGCGGTTCGGCATCGAGTACATGCGGACGTGGGTCCTGTCACATTGCCGAGGCGTCGCTATGATGTCGGTCGGCCGGGAGATGGCGGAAACTGGGCGCTGAGGTTAATTGCGCGAAACGCATGTGAATTCCGGTCACACACGCTATGTGATTGCCGGAAGTGCTTTTACTTGATGGAAACATGGTGACGGCGATGAAGTGCTAAATATTAGCCGGAAGTACCTAGCGGACGGTTTCCCGCCGTACGGTCGCATGCGGCGCGCGGGTTAGAGTCCGGCCGTGCTGGTGCCCGCTTCCCCTATATATATCGAGTCCGCCATGCTTGCCGACGCGGCATTCGGGACTGACCCCGGCTGCGCCGCTACCGAGTTGCCGGCCGCCGCGAACCCGCTCGATTCCTGGCATCGGTCGGTGATTTTCGGTGGTCAGGGGCGATACGCCGCGGCGCGTGAAGAGTTGCGAGTATTGCGCGCCCACACCACCGATCCGATGTTGCTTTCGCTGGCCGCGAGTACCCAAGGGTCGTTTCTGCGTCAGCTCGGCTGGCATGCCCGCGCCGCCGCGTACGACGGACGCGCGGCCGCGTTGATCCTGCCGACGGCGGATGCGGGCGGCCCCGACCGGGTGGCCGCGATCTGCGATGCGCTGACCGGTCTCGCGGCCGACGCGCTCGGCATCGGCCGCTTGGCGCTCGCCACGCGTCTGCTCCGGCGCAGTCATGACGCGATGACCCAGGCGGACTCGCCGCACAGCTGGCGAACGCTGATCCGCTGGCATTGGGTCTGTGCGGAGACCGCCCTCGCTTCCGGCGCCGCCGACACCGCCGCACCCCACGCCGCGACAGCCCTCGCACTGGCCGAGGACAGCCCCTCGGTCCGGCATCGGGTCAAGTCCCGGCTTCTGGTCGCTGCGACCGCCGCGGCAGCCGGTGATATCGACCGCGCACGCATGCTCGCCGATGCGGTCGCCGAGCAGTGCCACGAGTACGGGTTGCTCCCATTGCGTTGGGCCAGTTCGATGTTGCGCGCCGGGGTATCCGTCGGCGCCGACGCGAGCGCCGCCGCGACCGATGCGCAGATATGCGCGGAGGCCATCGGCCGTCGTGGCGGGCGCCTTCGTCCCATGAGCAGTTCCCAAGTCTGATCAACAGGCCACCGTGTTGCCCGTATCCACGGGTTGTATCGCTATTGTTAGACCCGTTCCGCGCCTCCCGCGGAAGCACTGGTCATCACTGCCGGTGCCACTTGTAACGCCGGGAAATTCTCTGACGATGACGAACACGGGCGAAGAGTTGGACCTCGCCGTCGCTGCCGCAGCGCAGGGCGACAGATCCGCTTTAGCCCAGGTACTCGAAATGGTCCGCCCGTTGGTGGTGCGCTATTGCCGCGCGCGGATCGGCGCCGCGGAGCGTGGACAACTTTCTGCGGACGACGTCGCGCAGGAGGTATGTCTGGCCGTGATGACAGCTCTGCCCCGGTATCAGGACCAGGGCAGGCCCTTCATGGCCTTCGTATACGGAATCGCTTCGCACAAGGTTGCCGACGCTCATCGCAACGCCGCCCGTAACAAGGCGGAGGCAATGGCCGAAGTACCAGATGTCATATCCACCGACCAAGGGCCGGAACAGCGAGCTCTGGAATCCGAAACGAGCAGGCAGATGAATAGTCTGCTCGCGACGCTTCCGGAGAAGCATCGCGAGATTTTGATCCTGCGTTTGGTCATGGGTTTGTCAGCAGAAGAAACCGCAGTCGCCGTGGGCAGTACGGCGGGTGCGATACGCGTCGCTCAACACCGGGCGCTCGCGAAACTGAAGTCACAAGTGGCGAGGGCAGGTGAAATGTATGGCTAGGGATGGCGAGCGCGGTCGGGGCGACGGGAAGGCGCGACGTGGATCGCGAAACAGCGGTCCCTACGCCGGGAGTGGTGACACCGGTCCGGTGGACATCGCGGCGGTGCGCAGAGACGATGCGCTGATCGATGCCATTGCTAGCAGCGGTCCGGTACAGACCGACAGCGCGGAGGAGTTTCAGCTCGCGTCGCTGCTGGCGGACTGGCGTGCGGAGCTGATTGCTCCGCCATTGCCCGGTGAACCGAGCCTCGATGAGATCGTTGCCGCGGTCAACCAGGAGATCGGTGCCCGGCAGGTCCGTATCGGTGCGCAGTCCGGTGGGCGACTACGGCTTATCCGTCCGATTCTCGGGACGGCCGCGGCGCTGGCTCTGGTCATCGGTGGTCTTTCGGCGTTCTCCTATGGCGCGGCTCCGGGCGATCCGCTCTGGCGGGTGAAAGAAGTCGTGTTCAGCGAACAGGCGCAGTCGACTGTAGTGCAGCGTGCCGACAGCGATCTGGCGACCGCGAAAGCGGCACTCGCTCAGGACAATCCGGCGCAGGCCAGAGAAAGGCTGGAGGGTGCCAAGGCGAATGCCGAGTTGATCGACGACCCGGTCAAACGGGACAAACGAATCAGCGAATTCAACGCCTTGCTCGCGGAGTTGAACAAGGTCGCTCCGGAGATCGGGAAGTCGCTCGCGTCGAGCACAACACCGACGACGACATCCAACCCGTCGGCAACCGATGGCACCAACTCGCCGACTACCAAGCCTACGAGTGGTACTGGTTCGACCTCCGTGGTGGCGCCGCCGGTCGATACGAAGGCACCCACGACGGATACGAAGGCGCCGACGACGGAACCGAAGGCGCCGACGACGGAACCGAGTACACCGGATAAGTCGACACCGCCGACAACTCAGCCGCCGGTGACCACTCCGGAACAGCCGACGCAACCCAGTCGCACGATCCAGGCTCCGCCGAGCACCGCTGTGGGAACCCAGCCCACGGGGGTCGTGCCGAGCGTGGAGAGCGGCCCACCGGCGCAAACCCCGACCCATCAGCAGCCGCCGACCTTCGTAATTCCCACCGGTTTGCCGTCTTTGCCGGGGCTGCCGGGATCCGGGCCGGCGGCTTAATCGGAGTCGATACCTCCAGCAGTGATTCGGCTGGTGAAAAGCGCTCAGCAGAAGCGCTGTGGCGGACGTGTATCCGCCACATCCGCGCGTGCGTAGTAGGTGTGCGGAGACCTGAAAAAAGTGCATGAACGATCGCCGACCGGCGGTCGGCTTTTGTATGTCAGCTATTTCACATCACGCCCGCACTGGTGGGCGCGATGTCAGCTGTCGAACCCGTCGAATCCGTCGCCGTGGAAAGCCTCGTTCATCGAGGCGTCCGCGTACCCCCGGCAGTAATCCCAGGTGACATACGCTTCCGGCATCGGGTCGTAGGCGGGCTCGTGTGGGCGCACCGTGCCGTCGACCAGCAGCTGAAGCAGGTTGGCGCGCAGCATATCCCAGTCGTGGTAGTGGTCCTGTCTGCAGTCTTCGCAGCTGACCACGAGTCCTCGGATGCCACGGTGCGCTAGTAGTGCCTCGTATACCGCAAGGTCGGCGAGATCCTCCTCGACCGCAAGGCGCTCGTGGGGATCCAGTGGTTCACCGGGCTCGATGGCATCGAGCGCGGCGGACGGGTCGGAGGGGTCTCCGGCGAACGGATCCGGCGGCAAGCCAGGTGGTAGATGGTCACGCACACCCCCACGGTACGCAGAACAGGGTGCTCTTCGCCAGCTATGCGGCGCGCCAGTTTCGGCGGCGGGCTCAGTTCCGTGAGCTAACGCAGCGAGTGAACCACAGGCGCAGCCGCCCTCGCGCACGGCGGAGCCGAGCGTTGGCGAGGCGCAGTCGGGCGCGAGTTTGCGGGACAGATACCATAGGTGACGGGCCCCGGCCAGTATCCGACAGCGCTGGCGGAGCCGCCACCGTCCATCCCATCAGCTTCCACGACGCCGGCCGTCCCGGCGTTCGTTGCTTTCGACGTCCAGGAGGGGTCGATCCGAATGAGTAATCCCGTATCGGGCGAACGAATCGCGGTCCGCCCTCCTACGGGTGGTGACGATCCGAACAAGATCGCCATGCTCGGCCTCACGTTCGACGATGTGCTGTTGCTACCGGCCGCTTCGGATCTCATCCCGAGCTCGGTGGAAACCTCCAGCCAACTGACCCGCGAGATCCGGTTGCGCACCCCGCTCTGCAGTTCCGCGATGGACACCGTGACCGAGGCGCGCATGGCCATCTCCATGGCGCGCGCGGGCGGTATGGGCGTACTGCACCGCAATCTCTCGGTCGCCGATCAGGCCGCGCAGGTCGAGACGGTCAAGCGGTCCGAGGCGGGCATGGTCACCGATCCGGTGACCTGTCGTCCCAGCGACACCCTGGCCGAGGTCGACGCGATGTGCGGCCGCTTCCGCATTTCCGGTCTGCCGGTGGTGGACGAGACCGGCGCGCTTGTGGGCATTATCACCAACCGTGATATGCGCTTCGAGGTGGATCAGAACCGGCGCGTCGCCGATGTGATGACCAAGGCGCCGCTGATCACCGCGCAGGAGGGCGTCACCGCCGAAGCCGCGCTCGGGTTGCTGCGCCGCCACAAGATCGAGAAGCTGCCGATCGTCGACGGTAACGGCCGCCTGCGCGGACTCATCACTGTCAAGGACTTCGTCAAGACCGATCAATACCCGGACGCCACCAAGGACCGCGACGGCCGGCTGCTCGTCGGCGCCGCGATCGGTGTCGGCGAGGACTCCTGGTCGCGCGCGATGACCTTGGCCGACGCCGGGGTGGATGTGCTCATCGTCGATACGGCGCACGGGCATCAGGCCGGTGTGCTGCAGATGGTGACCAAGGTCAAGACAGAGGTCGGTGATCGCATCCAGATCGTCGGCGGCAATGTGGCCACCAGGGCCGGTGCGGCCGCGCTGGTGGAGGCCGGCGCGGATGCGGTGAAGGTCGGCGTCGGTCCCGGCTCCATCTGCACGACCCGGGTGGTCGCCGGTGTCGGCGCGCCGCAGATCACCGCGATCCTCGAGGCCGTCGCCGCGTGCAAGCCGCATGGCGTTCCGGTGATCGCCGATGGTGGTATTCAGTTCTCCGGTGACATCGCCAAGGCCATCGCGGCGGGCGCGTCCACAGTCATGCTCGGTTCGCTGCTGGCCGGTACGGCCGAATCGCCGGGTGAGCTGATCCTGGTGGGCGGCAAGCAGTTCAAGAGCTACCGCGGCATGGGTTCGCTCGGTGCCATGCAGGGCCGCGGCCAGGCCAAGTCCTACTCGAAGGACCGCTACTTCCAGGACGACGTGCTCGCCGAGGACAAGCTGGTGCCCGAGGGTATCGAGGGCCGGGTGCCGTTCCGCGGACCGGTCAACCAGGTGATCCATCAGCTTGTCGGCGGGCTGCGGGCGGCCATGGGTTACACCGGGTCGCAGTCCATCGCGGATCTGCAAGAGGCGCAGTTCGTGCAGATCACCGCGGCCGGGCTCAAGGAGAGCCACCCGCACGACATCACGATGACCGTCGAAGCGCCCAACTACACTGGTCGCGGCTAGCCCGAGTTGTGTACTGGACGGAATGGTCCGTGCATGATTGACAGTGTTCGCGATCGACGGCTCGATATACGACCACGACGGAGCGAGTCTTACGAGCGAGGAGTTCGCGGCCTGTCGCACGTCCGCGCGAAGGCGCTTCGATCGACTCAGCCGAGTCGTCGAAGCGCATAAACCAGCGGGTACGGGACTCGACCGTCTGGGGCGTGTGCATCGGCTGCTGCACAGTGCTGCTATCGGTGACCATGACGGAGCGAGTCCGAGCGAGGAGTTCGTGGCCCGTCTGGCGTCCGAGTCGTCGAAGCGAATGCGCCGGCCGTAGTCGCGAGTGTCGACGGCTCGGACGCGAGACACTGGGGCCGCGAACACGCCGCGCCGTAGGCGCGGCCGGAGAAACGGCACACGCCGCGCTGGCGCGGCCGAAACTAAGGAGAACAAGCGTGCGCGACATGGTCGAGATCGGTATGGGTCGGACCGCCCGGCGTACCTACGAACTGGACGATGTCGATATCGTCCCGTCGCGGCGGACCCGTTCGTCGAAGCAGGTATCGCTGGCGTGGCAGTTGGACGCCTATCGATTCGAGATCCCGTTCCTGGCGCACCCCACCGATGCGCTGGTCTCGCCGGAGTTCGCCATCGAACTCGGCAGGCTCGGCGGCCTCGGCGTCATCAATGGTGAGGGGTTGTGGGCCCGGCACGCCGATGTCGCCGCCAAGATCGACCAGTTGCTCGAACTCGTCGCCAAGGGCGGTTACGAGCGTGCCGTCGGGCTGCTGCAGGAACTGCATGCCGCGCCGATGCAGCCGGATCTGCTTGCCGCCGCGGTCGCGCAGGTGCGGGCCGCCGGTGTGACGGTCGCGGTGCGGGTGAGCCCGCAGAACGCGCGCGCGCTGACCCCGGCGCTGCTGCAGGCCGGTATCGACCTGCTCGTGGTGCACGGCACCATCATCTCCGCCGAACATGTCGGCGATGGCGAGCCGTTGAACCTCAAGACCTTCATCGCCGAACTGGATGTGCCGGTGGTGGCCGGTGGCGTGAGCGATCACAAGACCGCGCTGCATCTGATGCGTACCGGCGCGGCGGGCGTCATCGTCGGCTACGGCTCCTATCCGGGCGCGACGACCACCGGTGAGGTGCTCGGTATCGGGGTGCCGATGGCCACCGCCATCGCCGATGCCGCCGCCGCGCGCCGCGACTACCTGGACGAGACCGGCGGACGCTATGTCCATGTGATCGCCGACGGCGACATCGCCACCTCGGGTCAGCTGGCCAAGGCCATCGCCTGTGGTGCCGATGCCGCCATGCTCGGTGTGCCGCTGGCGCTGGCCGCCGAGGCGCCGGGTCGCGGCTGGTACTGGCCGTCCTCGGCCGCGCATCCGTCGGTGCCGCGCGGTTCGCTGTTGCATGTGGAGGATCCGTGGGATCTGGGCGGCGAACTGTCCGGCGATACCGGCGAGGCGGTGCGTCCGAGCCTGGAGCGGGTGCTGTACGGCCCCTCCGACGACCCGTTCGGCTCGCTGAATCTTGTTGGCGGCCTACGTCGCTCGATGGCCAAGGCGGGCTACTCCGACCTCAAGGAATTCCAGCGGGTCGGCCTCAGCGTTCGTGCCTGAGGTAGCCGCGCTCAGCGGATGTGCGTCGGGACGGACCGGTCGCGCAGAAACTGTTGGATGGCGTGATTCACCGCTTCGGGGTGGGTCATGGTGACCGCGAGCCGCGCACCGGCGATCTCGACGAAGGTCGATGCGGTGAGACGGTCGGCCAGCTGCTGTGCGCGCTCGCGGGTGATACCGCTGTCGGTGGCGTGAATCACCAAGGCGGGACAGGTGATTTCGGATAAGCGATCGAGCACCGAATCGCGGCCGAGTAGACAGCCCGCGGCGACTTCGATGCCGCGGCGGTCGCGGCCCAGCAACCGCTTGGCCCAGATCGCCCGGTACCACTCGTCATCGCCGATCAGCCAATACGCCAGCTGTTCGACGGCCTCCTGCCGGGAGCCGTCGTCGTACCACTCGTCCAGGAATTTCTGGGTCGCGGTGGACTGTTCGGGCGTCGGGCCGTGCGCGTCGGTGCTGATCAAGATCAGTGCGGAAACCCGCTCGGGTGCGATGAGCGCGGTGCGCAGCGCGGTGAAGCCCCCTTGCGCGGTGCCGCCGACCACGGCGCGCTCGGCGCCGAGCTGATCGAGCACGGTGAGGGCGTCGCGCGCGGCGGTCCAATAGGTGAACGGTAGCCCCTCGTCCTTGGTACGACCGTGCCCGCGCGCATCCCAGGACACGATCCGGAATTCCGGTGCGAGCGCGGCCCGCTGCGACGCGAACATCGTTCGGTCCATGAAGAATTCGTGTGCTAGTAACACCACCGGACCGTCGCCGCCACTGTCCTCGTAATGGATGTCGGCGTCTATCGCGCGGGCGAAGGGCACGGCATGAGGATAACCAGCGGTGCGGGGGCGTGCGGGAGGATTTCCGCCGCTGACATCAAAGCCTCGCTGGCGCTCGGCCCCGATGCCAGCGATGCTGCTGTGCCGATGGTTCGCTCGCTGCGCTCCCTCACTAAACTGTTCGAGTGGCAGAAACCCAGAGACCGGTCCTCGTCGTCGACTTCGGCGCACAGTACGCCCAGCTGATCGCCCGGCGGGTCCGCGAATCGAGCGTGTACTCGGAGGTGATCCCGCATACCGCCACGGTGGACGAGATCGCCGAGAAGCAGCCACTCGCGGTGATTCTGTCCGGTGGGCCGTCCAGCGTGTACGCCGAGGGCGCACCGCAGCTGGACGCGCGGCTCTTCGATCTCGGCATTCCGGTCTTCGGCATCTGCTACGGCTTCCAGGCCATGGCGCAGGCGCTCGGCGGCACCGTCGCGCGTACCGGCACCCGCGAATACGGCCGCACCGAGCTCAATATCGACGGCGGTCTGTTGCACGGCGGCCTGCCCATCAAACAACCGGTGTGGATGAGCCACGGCGACGCGGTCACCGACGCGCCCGAGGGCTTCGAGGTCACCGGAACCAGCGCGGGCGCCCCGGTCGCCGCATTCGAGGATCGGGCCCGCAAACTGGCCGGTGTGCAGTACCACCCGGAGGTGCTGCACTCGCCGCACGGTCAACAGGTGCTCAGCCGCTTCCTTCATGAGCTCGCCGAGATCCCCGCCACCTGGACCCCGGCAAATATCGCCGAATCGCTGATCGCTTCGGTGCGCGAGCAGATCGGCGACGGCCATGCGATCTGCGGGCTGTCGGGTGGGGTGGACAGCGCGGTCGCCGCCGGGCTGGTGCAGCGCGCCATCGGTGACCGGCTGACCTGTGTGTTCGTCGACCACGGCCTGTTGCGGGCGGGGGAGCGCGAGCAGGTGCAGCAGGACTTCGTCGCCGCGACCGGCGCCAAGCTGGTGACCGTCGACGCGGTGGACAAATTCCTCGGTGAGCTGAAGGGCGTCACCGATCCGGAGGAGAAGCGCAAGATCATCGGCCGGGAATTCATCCGGTCGTTCGAGGATGCGGTCTCCGAGGTCGTCGTCGAACAGAGCGGCGGCTCCGCGCCCCAGGTCGAATTCCTGGTACAGGGCACGCTCTACCCGGACGTCGTCGAATCCGGTGGCGGCACCGGCACCGCGAATATCAAGAGCCACCACAATGTCGGCGGTCTGCCCGACGATCTGGAGTTCGACCTCGTCGAACCGCTGCGGCTGCTATTCAAGGATGAAGTGCGCGCTGTCGGCCGCGAACTCGGACTGCCCGAGGAAATCGTTTCCCGCCAGCCGTTCCCAGGGCCCGGTCTGGCCATCCGCATTGTCGGTGAGGTCACCGCGAACCGCCTGGACACGCTGCGGCAGGCCGATGCCATCGCCCGCGAGGAGCTGACCGCCGCCGGACTGGATCGCCAGATCTGGCAATGCCCGGTGGTGCTGCTCGCGGATGTGCGCAGTGTCGGTGTGCAGGGCGACGGCCGCACCTACGGTCACCCGATCGTGCTGCGCCCGGTCTCCAGCGAGGACGCCATGACCGCGGACTGGACCCGGTTGCCCTATGACGTACTCGAGCGCATTTCCACCCGCATCACCAATGAGGTGGCCGAGGTCAACCGGGTTGTCCTCGACGTGACGAGCAAGCCGCCGGGCACCATCGAGTGGGAGTGACCCCACAATCGGGCCCGATTTGCCGGGTTTCGGGAGTACCGTCAGCCGGGTAGATCCACTTCCCAGGGGGCCGGATGGCAGCGAAGAAGCCGCTCTGCACCGTCACTGCGGTCGTCGAGGCACCGTATGGAGTGGTGGCCGCGCTGCTCACCACGGTGAGCGCCGGTCCGGTCGGTCCGGACAACGCCTTCTTCCTCGCTGACGGGCTCGCTCCCGAGCTGCGGCTGCGCGGTGGCCCGAATGAATTCTGTGCCGCGATCGCGGGGGATCCCAATGGGATTCGGGTCGAGGTGGATCGGGCCCAGGCGATGCTCGCGGTGCAGGGGCCGTGGTGGTTTCGCGCCGAGTGTCGAGTGTTGCCGCATCCGAAGGGGGCTCGGGTGACCCAGCAGGTGTTCAATATCGCGACCAGTGGACGGTGGATGGTGCCAATGGTCGCGCGGGGTGCCGAGGGCAAGCAGCGCAGGAGTATGCAGCGGCTACTCGACCGGATCAGTGTGCATTTGGGCTGCCCGGCCTATGCGGAGTAGTGGTTCCGGGCAGTATCTGTTCGGGGTCGGTGCCGGTCGGCGGCGCGTCCGGTTTGCGGCTGAGGATGAGTTGCCCGAGCGATAAGCCGCCGCCGAGGTAGCTGCGACTCGGAGTCAGCGGTACGAAACGGCCGATCGGAATTCCCGTATGGTCGCTCGGTTCGTTGTCGCTGTCGAACTGCGCCATCGGCATTGGCGTTCTGCTCCTCCGGAAAGAAAATGGCCCGTCCTCGGGACGGGCCATGCCTGGCGATCAGCGGGGTCTGCGCGGAGAGATGACCAGCAGGATGCCGACCACAATGGCCGTGATCACGACGATCCAGCCGAGCGAGGCCACCCCGATGGCGGTCATGGAGGCCGGGCCGACGAAGGCCCAGATGCTCACGCCGAGGGCGAGTAATCCGACGATCAGCAAGGAGGCCGACGGTCCCCGCTTGGTGACGTTGTTTTCGCTGGGGTCAGCCACGGTGCACCTCCGCATTGCCGGTCCGGACATGGA
The DNA here is from genome assembly GCF_054065835.1 of Nocardia citri. Lineage (NCBI taxonomy): Bacteria > Bacillati > Actinomycetota > Actinomycetes > Mycobacteriales > Nocardiaceae > Nocardia > Nocardia citri. The sequence continues at coordinate 166,016 of NZ_JBSUQM010000011.1, read as the reverse complement.
CTTTCAGATCGAGCACCGGTGCGCCCTCGGCGTGTGGGCCGGTAATGCCGGTCGGGCAGTTGACATCTCCTATATTGACCGAGCACTCGGTGCGCACCGCCATCGCCTCGGGCAGCAGGATCTTGACCTCGCCGATCTGGATCGCGACCTCGACGGTCCGGTTCTCGGTCAGCTGCAGCGACCGCAGATCCAATGTGCCTGTTCCGACGGTCAACTCGTACTTCGGCGCCAGATCGGCCATCGAGGTCGGCGCCCAGGTGCGATCGCCGACCGTGGCGCTGTCGAAATGGATCGGGCCGAGCATCGAGGCCAGCACCACGAATCCCGCGAGCGGTGCGGTCAGTACGAGCAGTCCGTAGCCGCGCCGGAGGAATGCGCCGATCACCAGGCCCAGCCCGATCACCGCCAGGGCTACCGCGCCGATGCGGCCGGGAGTCATCCACTCGACGCCGGAGGCGGCAAGCGCACCCGCACCGGCGGCGGCCAGAATGGCCAGGCCGAGTACCACCGGGGTGAGCCGGGAGCGGGGACGGTTCGGCGGCGGCGCGACGATGGTGCGGGTCGGCGTGGGTTCGGGCAGATCCCACGCGAGTGGGGCGACGCCGAGCGGATCCCAGGAGGGTGGGGTCGGTCCAGCGGGGTTCGCGGGTGTCACGGCCGGCGTGCGGGATGGGGGAGTGCTTGTGCTCGAAGCGGATTCGGATCGCGATGAGGTACTGCCGCTTATCGGGTCGGAGTTGCTCTCGCCGGCAGGCTGTATTGTCGTGCTCGACGGTCCGCCGGTCACGTGTGACGGTTCGGAAGCGGCGATCCCCGGCGCTGCTTCGTTGTCAGGCACTGTGGGCTCGACGGGGGGCGCCGAGGTCCCGTTCTTGTCGAGCAGGACGGTGTCGGCATCAGCTGGTTTGCTGCCCGAATCGGTTGGTGTGCCGCTCTTTTCGATCACTTCGGAATCGCCGTCTGGCCGCAGGGCGGTGTCCGGATCCGCCTGCCGCGCCGAGGTATTCGCAACCGGTGCCGCCGGTGCGGGAGCGTCCGGAACATACGCGTCCGGCAGCTTCGTATACGGCGTGTACATGCTGGTCTGCGGCGCGTAGAAATCGCCTGGCATGGTGCGCTGCGGGAATACCGCCCCGGGATAGCCGGTCGCGGTGAGATCGCCATCGAAGGCGCCGAGCGAACTCGTGCCAGGCGGTGGCTGCGGGTTACGCATGTGCAGCATCCACCAACCGGCCAGCAGCAGCGACATGCTGATCATGCCCGAGCCGGCCAATCCGACGCCGGCCGGTCCGATGGTGCTGACCGCGATGGCGAGTGCCACGATCAAAACGATGGTCTTGGTCTGCGACTGCGAGCTGTGCCCCTTGCCGAACAGCGACTCGGCCGCCGAGGACTGATCACCCGCCTCGCTGAACAGCAGCCAGGCGAGCAGGTACAGCACAATGCCCGCCCCGCCGAAGATCGTCGACACCACGAGCGCGACCCGCACGAGCACCGGATCGATCCGGTAGCGCTGCCCGAACCCGGCCGCGACGCCCGCGATCGGACCTTGCCGCGGCAACCGGACGGGCCGCGTCTGCCACATCTGGTGTATCTGATCGCCGAAGCTCGTTTTCGTCATGTTTTCCATGGTGGTGCTGACCAGAGCTTCGGCGCATCGGGGGGAACCCTGAAACTATGGCTGATACTTTTGGACCAATCGGTCCCTTGGGTTAGTGGCCGCGGCCCACCAGATGGTAGTCGTGGCTGACCAGATAGTCGGTGCCGCCGGTGGCCAGGCTCTTCGTGCCGACTTGGATCGGCTTGATCTCGCCGGGGGCGATCGAGCCACTATCGACTGGTCCGCCCGATCGACCGCTACGGGCTCCGGTGGGTGGCCGTCCACCTGTGAAGATCAGGGCGATTCCTGATGGTCGGGTGTCGGTGGGCCGTGTCAGTATCGAAGCATGTACCCGTCCGTGCCCGCGTTCGATGCTGCTCGGGGGGCAGATCCCCGAGGTTTCGGTGCCGCGCCCGGGTGCGCGCCCGGCCCCGGCCGCTTCGGCGTCGCGCCGGTCGTCCAGCCCATCGCGCCGTATCCGAGGATGGTGCGGCGTTCGGGTGGCCGGATCGTCGGTGGTGTGGCCGGTGGTGTGGCCGATCATCTCGGGCTCGATGTGTTCAAGGTGCGGATGGCATTCGTATTGCTGTCCGCGTTGGCGGGGGCCGGAATCGTCGCGTACGGGATGCTCTGGATCTTCACTCCGGGCGGCCACGATGCGGTAAAGCCGACCGGTAGGGAGCGCCGTCAGGCAATCGGATTGGCCCTGCTCGGGCTCGGGCTCGCGGTCGGGGTTTCGTGGCTGTTCAGCGGTACCGCGGCGAAGGTGATCGTACCGATCGTCGTGGTGGCGGTGGGTGCGGCGCTGGTGTGGCGCGAATACGACACCGACGGCCCGCGGTCGCTGCTCGGACTGCCCGCGCGACCGTCGGTGGTGACCTGGTCGCGCATCGTCGCCGGAATCACGATGATCGTGCTCGGCCTCGGTGTGGTGGTGCTGGCCAGGATCGATCTCAGTTCGCTCGGTTCCGCGCTGATCGCGGTGGCGGTGACGCTGATCGGTGCCGGTCTGCTGACGGTGCCGCTGTGGCTGCGCATGATGCGTGCGCTGAATACCGAGCGCGCGGCCCGAATTCGCAATGAGGAACGCGAGGAAATCGCTTCCCACCTGCATGATTCAGTGCTGCAGACGTTGGCGCTGATCCAGCGTCAGGCCGATGATCCACAAGAGGTGCTCCGGCTGGCGCGCAGTCAGGAGCGGGAACTGCGGCGCTGGCTGTTCGAGGATTCCGCGCCCGCGCAGTCGAGTCTGGCCGCGGCGCTGCGCACGATCGCGGGCGAGGTCGAGGATCAGCACGGAGTGAAGGTGACTCCGGTCACCGTCGGCGATGTGACGATGGACGGTGCCGACAGTGGATCCGGCCTGCCGAAGGAGCATTTCACCGCATTGCTCGGCGCGAGCCGGGAGGCGCTGGTGAATGCCGCCAAACATGCGGGCGTACCGGAAATCGATCTGTTCGCCGAGGCGGAGCCGCATCAGGTGAGCATCTTTGTGCGCGATCGCGGGGCCGGATTCGATATCACGTCGGTGCCGCAGGATCGGCGGGGTGTCGCGAAATCCATTCGCGCCAGAATCGAGCGGCGCGGCGGTCAGGTGGAGATTCTGTCCACACCCGGTCGGGGCACCGAGGTGCGGATCATCATGCCGCGCACCGCGGTCGAGGAGCTGATCCAGCAGCGGGCCGAGCGTCAGCGCGCCTGAACCGATCAACCCGGCCAGAATGGGCTGTAACGAATCTCGAGGAGAATCTCAATGACGATCCACCGGATGGATCACGCCGGCGTTGTGGTCGAGGATCTCGCGGCTGCTATCGCGTTCTTCGTCGAACTTGGTCTGGAACTGGAGGGCGAAGCAACAGTCGGGGGCCGATGGGCCGACGACCTCCTCGGACTGGACGGCGTCCGAGCAGACATCGCCGTCCTACGGACTCCGGACGGCCATGGCCGGGTCGAGCTCTCGACGTTCCACTCGCCAGTGACTACCAGCACTGCGCCGAAAGCGCCGGTGAATGCCCCGGGCATCCCTCGCCTGACGTTCGTCGTCGACGATGTCGAGGACGTCCTCGACCGCCTGCGCGCCCATGGCGCCGAAATCGTGGGCACGGTAGCCCAATACGAAGACAGCTACCGGTACTGCTACGTCCGCGGCCCCGAAGGCATCATCATCGGGCTGGTCGAGGAACTCCACTGAACGGCACTCCTCGCCGCGCGGCTCCCGATCAAGCGCCGACAGTGACTCGAACCAGTTTCGTAAGGAACGGCTGCCTGAAAGTATGAGTGGTCATACATGCACGCACATTTCGGGTAACGGTGAGGAGAAGTAGGTGGTGCGGGTCTTTCTTGTCGATGATCACGCCGTATTCCGCTCAGGTGTTCGGGCGGAGCTGAGCCGGGAGACCGATATGGAGGTCGTCGGGGAGGCCGGGAGTGTGGCCGAGGCAGTCGCAGGAATCAATGCGGCACGCCCGGATGTGGTGCTGCTCGATGTGCACATGCTCGACGGTGGTGGGGTCGCGGTACTGGCCGGGATTGATGACGGTCCGGTGTGCCTGGCGTTGAGCGTCTCCGACGCGGCCGAGGATGTGATCGCGGTGATCCGTGCGGGTGCGCGCGGCTATGTGACCAAGACGATCTCGGGATCCGAACTGGCCGACGGCATTCGGCGGGTCGCCGGTGGCGATGCGGTATTCAGCCCGCGGCTGGCCGGTTTCGTCCTCGACTCGTTCACCGGTAAATCACCGGTGCCGGAGCCACCGCTGGATCCCGAACTGGATTCGCTCACTCCACGCGAACTGGAGGTCCTGCGGCTGCTCGCCCGCGGCTACACGTATCGGGAAATCGCGGAGAAGCTGTATATCTCGGTGAAAACCGTTGAGACACACGCCTCCAACGTGCTCCGCAAGACCCAGCAGTCCAACCGCAACGCCCTCACCCGCTGGGCCCACCGCCGCCGCATCGACTGAGCGCGAGCTGCTGCTGCACACGGTTTTCTTCGCCGTGCGATTTCATGCGCGCCGCGCCAAGTCGTCGGCCGGGTGAAGTCGTGCGGCAGTTGAGGAGCTGCGGGTTACATCATGGCGATGATGACGGCGATGATGATGACCAGGCCGATCAGCAGGCCGATGGCGATCGCGAGCGGGGCATTGCTCGGTTCCTTCGGCTTCGGGCGCTGGGGTGCGGCGGCCGCGGGAGCCGACAGGGTGCCGCGGTGTGGGCGCGGCAGCGGAGTCGAATGCGGACTGCGCAGGCCCGATGCCGAATTGCGGGCCGCCCAGGCCGGAATTGTGCCGTCCTCGGTGCGCACCGGAGCACCGAGGACGTACGGACCGGTGCCGGGACCGAATGCGGCGGTCAGGATTTCGTCCCGCGCCTCGGCCATGGTCGGCCTGCGCTGTGGGGCCGGTTCCATCATGTGCAGTAAGGCGTTGGTGAGCATGCCGCTGCGGCTCGGCGGGATGATCTGGGCCATGGCCGCCCGATAGACCACGGCATCGGTGTCGTCGTCCATGCCGAACGGCGGTTGCCCCTCGATCGCGGTGTAGAGCGTGGCGCCGAGGGAGAACACATCGCTGGCCGTGGTCGGCTGCGCACCGCGCGCCACCTCCGGGGGGAGGTAGGCCGGGGTGCCGGTGATCACGCCGTCCGGTTCGTCGGAGTTGTCGGTCGCGCCGCGCGAGATGCCGAAGTCGCTGAGCTTGGCCATGCCGACGATGGGTCCGCGGTCGGCGACGAGGATATTGCCCGGTTTGATATCGCGGTGCACGATGCCCGCGGCATGTGCGGCCGCCAAGGCGTCGGCGACCTGCGCCCCGATCTGTGCCACCTCGATCGGCGGCAGCGCATTTACCAACGCCAATGCCCTTGCGACACTGCGTGATGGCAGATGTTCCATCACCAGCCAGGGCTCACCGGCCTCCAGCACCACGTCGTAGACGGCGATGGCGTGCTCATGCGAGAGCTTGGCCGCGACTCGGCCCTCGTGCATGATCTGGTTGCGGATTTCATTGGCCTCCGCCTCCGGGAGTCCGGCGGTGCTGAGCACCTGTTTGATCGCGACATCCCGGTTGAGCAGGCGATCGTGTGCGAGCCATACCGCGCCCATGCCGCCGCCACCCAGCTTCGACTGCAGTCGGTAGCGGCCGGCTACCAGATATTCGGGGCCGACAATGGGACGAGCGCGTTCGGTCACGGGTGCAGGGTAGCGGAAAATGAGGCTAGCTGGCCTGATTCGAGGCCGACGTCCGATTGCGTCAGCAGCCGATCCGGATGCATGCCGTCCGCCATGCCGATGAAAGGCGGGTGAATGCGGTAGCCGAGCATACGACCTCAACGACGGATGTCGGTGGGACAGTCGCCGGTGAAACCGGAAACCCGACTTGTGAAGGTGGGAATCCCGCGCCTTCGGGCGGTCGAGATCTGCGACAGCGGCCAGTCGGGCGGTTCGGACCGAAGCGGGGTAGGAGCTGTCGAAACAGCGGCGGCATTGCGAAGTGATCGCGGTCGGTGCGCGTACTTGACGGAAGTCGGGGGCGGGTTTCTACTGAGCGGGTATCGAACGTATATTCGATATCGATCGATAGCTGGATCGGTGCTGAACCCTTGTTAGTGAGGGTTCGGACCGTGCTTCGCCTCGGGTCCATCGTTGGAAGTAGGTGGTTGTGATGGGTTCGGATGAGGATTCAGGGGCGGGGAGACGGCGGGACGGTAAGCCGCCGAGGGATAAACCGACACTGGATGAGCTGCGCCGACGGATGGCCGCGATACCCGGGCGGGGGGAAGCGGCGGCCGAGCGGATTCCGCGCGCCGCCGAATTGCGCAGGGAAGCGCTCGCGGTGCCGCCCGCCCTTGCGGAATTATTGCCCGATGGTGGCCTGGTCAAGGGGTCGGTGGTGGCCTATTCGGGGGCGAGTTCGCTGCTGGCCGGGCTGCTCGCCGCGGTGACCGAGGGCGGTGGGCATGCCGCGGTGGTCGGGATGCCGCGTCTCGGGCTGCTCGCCGCGGTCGAAATGGGTGCGCAGTTGCAGCGCCTCGCCGTCGTCGCCGATCCCGGGCCGGATCCGGTGGAGGTGGCCGCGGTGTTGCTCGACGGCCTCGATCTGGTGGTGCTCGGCCTCGCCGGCGCCGCCGTCGCCCCATCCCGCACCCGCGTCATCGCCGCCCGTGCGCGCAGTAAGGGAGCAACCCTGGTGGTCGCCGACGGCCGCTGGCCCAATCCGTCCCTGCGCGTGGATACCCGTATCGCCGGATACGGCGGCCTCGGCGCGGGCCGCGGCCGCCTCCGCTCACTCAGCCTGGAGGTCGCGGTCCGTGGCAAGGCGGGCCCACCCTGCCGCGGCCGACTCGAACTGCGCCCCAGTCCGAGTCGGGTGGAGTGGGTGTCACTGGAAACGGTTACCGCGGCCGATGAAATGACCGTTGAAGCCCAGGGTGCGGCGTCATGAGTCGGCTCTCGGCGATCGCGGGATCATGGGTTCTGCCACACGAAGCGGCCTTTCGGCGAGGTGCGGCGAGCGCGGTCCGGTCCGCGAGCGAGGTGGTGCGCTGGCGTGATCCGGCCGGCCATACGTCCGGAGGGGTGGGGTGGTGATTCGGCCGAGTCGGGCCGGTGGGATGCGGGTGCTGGCGCTGTGGTGTCCGGACTGGTCGGCGGTGACGGCGGCGGCGGTGGCACGGGTGCCCGCGACACGGCCGGTGGCGGTGCTGTTCGCCAATAAGGTAGCGCAGTGTTCGGCCGTTGCCAGAGCCGACGGGGTGCGGCGTGGGCTGACCAAGCGGGAGGCGCAGGCGCGGTGTCCGAATGTGTATATCGCGCAGCTGGATCCGGATCGGGATGCGCGCCTGTTCGAGCCCGTGGTGGCAGCCATCGATGCGACGGTGCCGGGGGTGGAGGTGCTGGGTCCTGGACTGTTGGTGCTCGGTGCGCGGGGTGCGGCGCGGTTCTTCGGATCCGAGGAGGTGGCGGCCGAACGGCTCGTCGACGCGGCCGCCGCGGTGGGGGTGGAGGCGCAGATCGGCATTGCCGATGAGTTGTCCACGGCGGTGATCGCCGCGCGTTTCACCGCGATCGTGCCGCCCGGCGGCGGTGCGCGATTCCTGGCACCACTGCCGGTGCGCGAACTCGCGCTCGAACCGAGTCTGTCCGCACCGGAACGTGTCGATCTGGTGGATCTGTTACATCGCTTGGGATTACGGCGGATCGGTGATTTCGCCGCGTTGACCCCGATCGAGGTCACCTCGCGTTTCGGCGCCGATGCCGTGCTGGCGCACCGCTGTGCCAGGGCCGTGCCGGAGCGCCCACCGTCCGCGCGTCGCCCGCCGAAGGATCTGACGGTGCAGTATCGCTGTGATCCGCCGATCGATCGGGTCGATGCCGCCGCCTTCGCGGGGCGCATGCTCGCCACCCAGCTGCACGAGGAATTGGCCAATGCCTCGATGGCCTGCACTCGGTTGTCGGTGTTCGCCGAAACCGAGGCGGGCGAGCAACTTTCGCGTATCTGGCGGTGTGCCGAACCGCTGACCCCGGAGGGCACCGCGGACCGGGTGCGCTGGCAGCTGGACGGCTGGCTCACCCGCCGCGACCGGCCGACCGCGCCGATCACACTGCTGCGCCTGGAACCCGTCGAAGTCGTTGCGGCGAGCGCACTTCAGCTCGGTCTGTGGGGTGGTGTCGGCGAGGAGGACGAGCGGGCCCGCCGCGCCTTGATCCGGGTGCAGGGACTGCTCGGCGGCGAGGCGGTTCGGGTCGGCGTGCTCAGCGGCGGTCGCGGACCCGCCGAACGCATCACCATGGTCGCGCTCGGTGACGAGCCGACTCCGGCCACCGATCCGGCCCTGCCGTGGCCCGGCAGTCTGCCCAGGCCCGCGCCCGCGGTGATCCTGATGAGCCGTCCAGTGGTGTATTTGGAGGCCGCCGACGGAACATCCGTGCAGGTCACCGACCGCGGCCTCTTCACCGCCGACCCGGCCCTGCTGCGCTGGGGCAGTAAGCAGTGGCACCTCGCGGGCTGGGCCGGTCCGTGGCCGGTGGACGAACACTGGTGGACCCCGGAATCCGACACCCTCTGCACCGGAATCGCCGCCCGCATCCAGGTGCAACTCGCCGGTGAACCGGCCGATGTCCGCGTCCTGCTGCTCATCTACAGCGATCGGACCTGGCGCGCCGAAGGGCTTTACGACTGAGCGAACACGCCGCACCGCAGGCGCGGCAAATCGAACACAGTACCTCGTCGCTTCCCGACCATCCCGGAACTCTGGCACGCCACCACCAGCCTGATCCGGCATCCGCGCGCGGTGCTTGCCTTCGATCGCTCGATGACGCGGACCGCGCTCGAACAGTTCCGCAAGCCGAATCCGGAGTGGTGGGATCGGCTCGCCGATATCGCCGCACCCACCCTGGTGCTGTGCGGCGGCCCCGGCGGCATGGTCGATCCGGAGAAGTTGGCGATTCTGTGCGACACCGTCCCGGACTGCGCGGTGGCCGCCTTCACCTGCGGCCACAGCATCCACCGTGACCGCTATCGCGAATTCGAGGCGGCCGTGCTGCCGTTCCTCGCGACGCTCGCACCTGCCGCGAATCAGCGGATCTAGAGTGAAGCGGTGCCCGCGCAAGACCGTCCGGTTCTGTTCCTCCCCGACGAGCCGTCATTCCGCGACTGGTTCGCGACCAGCCATGCCTCGGCGGACGGGGTCTGGCCGCAGGGGCTGATGCATCCGGCCGGACAGGCCGAGATCGATCGGGCCAAAGCCGACGGTCGCGGGCATGGGGCATACGGCGCAGGGCAGAGGTTCGTCGACGGACGGACATTGGGCTGATGACCGGATTCGAAGGGATGCTTTGTTCGGCGGCGGCCGCGGTCGATATACCCCTGCCGGGCACGGCAACTCGGGTGTCGGGGTGGTTGTGCGTCGAGCAGCCGGGCGCGTGGGGCCGGGACGTGATCGGTGATGAAGTGCTCGGTACGGAGATCACTGCTGAACTCGCCGCCCGCACCGCTGCCGCGAAGGTTCGTCCGACGCTGATCCGGCGGCCGGGCCGCAATGAATTCAACGGTGTCCGAACGGTTCTGATCGCTAGTTCGCCTCCGCGGGGCTTCTGGTGCGAACGCCTCGAGATCACCGATCTGAAGCAGTTGCTCGACCTGGACCTGAACCTCCTGAACGGCCCACCGCCGGGAATCGGTGCGCCCGTGCGTGATTCACTGATCCTGGTGTGCGCGCACGGAAAACGTGATCAGTGCTGCGCGCTGTTCGGCCGCCCGATCGCCGCGAATCTGGCCGCCGACTATCCGGACCGGGTCTGGGAGTGCTCGCACATCGGCGGCCATCGCTTCGCACCCGCCATGGTGCTATTGCCCTCCGGGCTGACCTACGGCCGTGTCGATACCGCGGCTGCCGTCGCGGCGGTCGATGCCGTGGGACGCGGTGCGGTTTCGTTGGCTGGACTGCGTGGTCGCAGTGGTCACCATCCGGTCGAGCAGGCCGCGGAAATCGCAGTGCGCGAACAAGTTTCGGCTGATTTCGACGATCTCACGGTCCATCTCGAAACAGATTCCACCGCAACCGATTCCGCTCTCGCCGTGGTTACCCATCGCGACGGCCGCCGCTGGCGGGTGACGACTCGCGCGGTCGAACTTCCACCACGCCAGGCCAGTTGCGGTGCCGCCCCGAAACCGGTCACCGCGGTCGTGGTCGATCGGATCCAGCCCGGCTGAGAAGACGAACGGGACATGGTTGCGGCGAGATCCACCGCAGCCGTATCCCGTTCGTGGCGGCCTTCATCGCCCCCTGCGGGATGAAGGCCGCGGCTGGGTCATCGCTGCTCCTTCGCAGATCTAGTTGGCATGAACTTACTCATAAGTAAATTAACCCGCCAAGCGTGCTTCGTCATGTCGGGCGTTCGAATCGAGCCACGCCGGGGTGTTCGAACCCGCCCTCGAATCTATCGAACATATGTGCGATACTCTGCGCATGGCGGACGATCGGATGGCGGAAATCTTTGCCGCGGTGCGGCTCTCCGGCGGGGATCCGGAGGCGGCGCGGCGGATGCTGGTGGAGCTGTGGGGCGAGCTCGGTGATGGTGGAGATCCGTTGCAGCGCTGCGTAATTGCGCACCACCTCGCCGATCTGCAGGGTACGGCCGAAGCTGCGCTGCACTGGGATCAACGCGCGCTGGCCGCGGTCTTCGGGCCCGGCGTTCCGCTCGATGAGGGGCTACGCGGATTCCTGCCCTCGCTCTACCTCAACCTCGCCGACAGTCACCGTCGGGTCGGTGACTTCGATGTGGCCTACATGCAGCTGACTATCGCCCGCGGCCACCTCGATGTCCTCGCCAATGACGCCTATGGCGCTGTGATCCGCACCAGTCTGGACAAGGTCGAGGTCGCACTGTCCGAGAGGTCGACGGATCCGCTCCCGGCTGCCTGATTCCGTGGGTGTCCACACCGCTTTCGTATTTCGAATGTATGTTCGAGTAGGCGAGGAGGTGATGTGGCATGGGTTGGAGCAACGGCCCGCCGACCTGGGCGGAGCTGGAACGGGTGCTGTCCGGAAGGCCGGGGCCGACGAATCCGGACGCGATGTATCCGGGCGACGGCGGCGATAGTCCGGCGTGGTCACGCAAGCGTGGGGATTATCGGCCCGAACCGGTCGAACCGGTCGAACCGGCCGGTGGTCCGGTGGTGCCGTACGCGGAGTTGCACGCGCATTCGGCCTACAGCTTCCTCGACGGCGCGAGTCAGCCGGAGGAGTTGGTGGAGGAGGCGGTACGGCTCGGACTGGAGGCGATCGCGCTCACCGATCACGACGGCTTCTACGGAACCGTGCGCTTCTTCGAGGCGGCCAGGGAATGGGGTATACCGACGGTCTACGGCGCCGAATTGTCGCTCGGCACCGCGGCAGACACACCGCGACTCGGCAGTTCGCTCGGCCATATCGGCGCACCCGATTCGGCGCCACGCACCGGCTCGCCGGATCCGGCCGGTCCGCATCTGCTGGTGCTCGCCCGCGGTCAAGAGGGCTATCGCCGACTCTCCAGCGAGATCGCGGCCGCGCATATGGCCGCGGGTGCGAAGGGCATCCTCCGCTACGACCTGGACACGCTCACCGCGGCGGCGGATGGACACTGGCACATTCTGACCGGATGTCGCAAAGGCCAGGTGCGCCAAGCCCTCGACCGCGATCTGCAAGCGGGCGACACCCGCCTCAGGCGAGCCGAGGCCGCCCTGCGCGACCTGACGGAGCGCTTCGGCACCGACCGGGTGAGCGTGGAACTCACCCATCACGGCATTGCGGAGGACGACGAACGCAACTCCCACCTCATCGCTCTGGCCGATCGCCTCGGTCTGCCCGTGGTGGCCACCACGGGGGCACATTTCGCCGCCCCCGCCCAGCGCCGTCGCGCCATGGCTCTCGCGGCCATCCGAGCGCGCCGGAGCCTGGACGATATCGCGGGCTGGTTGCCGCCGACCGGTGGCGCGCATCTGCGCTCCGGTGCGGAGATGGCGCAGTTGTTCGCCGCCTGTCCGGAGGCGGTGGCGAATGCGGTGATACTCGCGCGCGAATGCGCCTTCGATCTGAAATTGATCGCGCCGAGCCTGCCGCCGTTCGAGGTGCCCGATAACCACGACGAGGCTTCCTGGCTGCGTGAGCTCACCTTTTCGGGTGCCGCTCGACGGTACGGTCCGCCGTCGGGAAATCCTGCGGCGTATCGGCAGATCGAGCACGAACTCGCGATCATCAACACAATGAAATTTCCCGGCTACTTCCTGGTGGTGCACGATATCGTCAGCTTCTGCAGGGATAACGACATCCTTTGCCAGGGCCGGGGTTCGGCGGCCAATTCGGCCGTCTGCTACGCGATCGGCATCACCAATGTCGACCCGATCGCCGCCGAGTTGCTGTTCGAACGCTTCCTTGCCCCGGAGCGCGACGGTCCGCCCGATATCGACATCGATATCGAATCCGATCGCCGTGAGGAGGCGATCCAGCACGTCTACACCAAATACGGCCGCGAATATGCCGCGCAAGTGGCGAATGTGATCACCTATCGCGGCAAGTCCGCGGTCCGCGATGCCGCACGCGCACTGGGCTTTTCGCCCGGACAGCAGGACGCCTGGAGTAAAGAGGTGAGTCGCTGGACTGGGGTCGGCGCCGAAACCGGTGCCGATATTCCCGCGGAAGTACTGGAGTTGGCCGCCGAAATCGAAGGTCTGCCGAGGCATCTCGGTATCCATTCCGGTGGCATGGTGATCTGTGACCGGCCCATCGCCGATGTCTGCCCGGTCGAATGGGCGCGCATGCCCGGCCGCAGCGTACTGCAGTGGGATAAAGACGATTGCGCCGCAATCGATTTGGTGAAGTTCGACCTGCTCGGTCTCGGTATGCTCTCCGCGCTGCACTACATGATCGATATGGTGCGCGAGCACAAGGGCGAAACCGTCGAACTGCACCAGCTGGACCTGCAGGAAACCGCCGTCTACGAGATGCTCTCGCGCGCCGATTCGGTAGGGGTGTTCCAGGTGGAGTCGCGTGCGCAGATGGCCACGCTGCCCCGGCTGAAGCCGCGGAAATTCTACGACCTGGTGGTGGAGGTGGCGCTCATTCGACCGGGTCCGATCCAGGGTGGTTCGGTGCATCCCTACATCCGCCGCCGCAATGGTGACGAGCAGGTGCGCTATGACCATGACGCGCTGAAGAATTCGCTGAAACGCACCCTCGGTGTGCCGCTGTTTCAGGAACAGCTCATGCAGATGGCCATCGACGTCGCCGGTTTCACCGCCGCCGAGGCCGATCAACTGCGCCGCGCCATGGGTTCCAAACGCTCACCGGAACGCATGGAGCGCCTCAAGGACCGGCTGTATCAGGGCATGCGCGATCTGCACGGCATTACCGGCGAAGTCGCCGACCGCATCTACGAAAAGCTGTACGCCTTCGCGAATTTCGGCTTCCCGGAGAGCCATTCGCAGAGTTTCGCCTCGATCGTTTTCTATTCGGCCTGGTTCAAACTGCACTATCCGGCGGCTTTCTGTGCCGGATTGCTGCGTGCCCAGCCGATGGGGTTCTACTCCCCGCAGTCGCTGGTCGCCGACGCCCGTAGGCACGGCGTCCTGGTGCACGGACCCGATATCAATGCCAGCCGCGCCGAACCCACTCTCGAAAACCAGGGCGACGAGGTGCGGCTCGGCCTTGCGACGATTCGCCATATCGGTACCGACCTGGCCGAACGCATTGTCGCCGCCCGCTCGACCGGCCCGTACACCTCCTTCCTCGACCTGACCGGACGGGTGGAACTCACCGTTGCCCAGGCCGAATCCCTGGCGACCGCAGGCGCTTTGGGCTGTCTCGGCATCACCCGACGTGCGGCGCTGTGGGCGGCCGGCGCCGCGGCGGGCGAACGTCGCGACCGTCTCCCCGGCACCGGTGCCGCCACCACTGCTCCTGCCCTGCCCGGCATGAGCGACCTCGAGTTGGCCGCCGCCGACGTCTGGGCCACCGGTATTTCCCCGGGCAGCTATCCCACCGAATTCCTGCGCCCGCAACTGGATGCGCTCGGCGTCATCCCCGCCGCAGGTTTGCTCGATGTGGCCGATGGCTCCCGCGTGCTGGTCGGCGGCGCCGTCACGCATCGCCAACGCCCCGCCACCGCCGCCGGTGTCACCTTCCTCAACCTGGAAGACGAAACCGGCATGGTGAACGTCGTCTGCTCGGTGGGCCTGTGGACCCGCTATCGCCGCCTGGCCCAGAGCGCCCCTGCTCTGCTCATCCGCGGTCGCGTCCAGAATGCCGAGGGCGCGGTCAGCGTCGTCGCCGAATATCTGCAGCGCATGGACCTGCGCGTCGATTCGAAATCTCGTGACTTTCGTTGAGCCACGATTCTTCGTGAAATTGGTCGGCGCCGCTTGGGCGTTCGGGGATGGCCCGCATCGTGTTTCGTGACCGAATTCGTCGCAGCGGCTACCCTGCGTCCATGCGGAAGCTTGCTGCGCTGGTGATCGGCCTGCTGGGTTTGACGTTGCTGGTCGGCTGTGGTGACGGCAACGGCGACAAGGCCGGCACAGGCCGGTCGGGCATGGCGACCGTCGCGCCGATGGCGCCGCCACCGAGTCTGCGCGAGGGCTCCCCGGCGAAGGGGGATACCGGCGGGACCACCGTCGAGGCGCGCAAGGAGGTCGTCACCGGCAGCGTCGACATCACTGCGGACGCCCCGATCAGGGCGGCCGGTCAGGTGACCGATCGGGTGCTCGAGGTCGGCGGCCGGGTCGACAGCCGCACCGAGCAGCCGGGGACCGGTGACACCGATCCGCAGTCCACGCTCACTGTGCGGGTGCCCGCGGATAAGACGGACAAGTTCATCGACGGCCTGAGCGGGGTCGGCCGGGTCACCCGGATGAGCACCAACCGCGACGATGTCACCATGCGGTGGGAGGACCTCGACGCCAGGATCAAGGCGCTGCAGGCCTCGGTCGACCGGTTGCGCACGCTCATCGCCGGTGCGACCAATACGGCGGATCTCATCGCCGCCGAACAGGCGCTGTCGAGTCGGCAGGGTGAGCTCGACAGCCTCACCGCGCAGAAGCGACATCTCGACGATCAGGTCGCGCTGTCCACACTCACCATCGACATCACCGCCCAGAACAAGGAATCCGACGAGGGGCCGACCAATTTCTGGGACGGCATCGTCTCCGGCTGGCATTCACTGGTGGGTTGGCTGAAGGACGCGGTGGTGTTCACCGGCAAGGCGATTCCGTGGCTCGGATTCGTCGTGGTGATCGGCGCGGTGGTGTGGGGCGTCGTGCGGGTGGTGCGGGGTGGCAAGCGCGACTCCTCGCGTCGGGGAGAATCCGAGGAGGGTAAGGCGGTAGTCGGCGCCCCGACCGGCGCTGGCGCGACGGCGGCGGAAGGTGCAGGAGCCGGGACGGGTACAGGTGTCGGGACCGGGACTGGTGCAGGGACGGATACCGGTGCTGAGACTGCGCCAGGCGCTGGAACCGGCGCGGGCACTGAGGCCGGGAAAAGCACTGGGACGATAGGAGATACAGGTGCCGACGGTCGTAAGGGCGACGATCAAGCCGAACAGCCGTAAGGGCCCACTCGTCGAAACCCTCGACGACGGCACCCTCCAGCTGTATGTCCGCGCCCCAGCCGTGGAAGGTAAGGCCAACAAGGCCGCCATCGAACTGCTCGCCGACCACTACGGTATCCCCAAATCCGCCGTCCGTCTGGCCGCAGGGGCCACCTCCCCCTTCAAACGCTTCGAAGTAGACCTTTGAGCGACAAGGTCATACCGCGCCGGGAAATCCGAACTGGCGCCAAGCCTCGTAGACGGTGACGGCGGCGGCATTGGAGAGGTTCATCGAGCGGCGGCCGGGCAGCATCGGAATGCGCAGTTGATCGGTGACGTGCGGATCATCGAGTACCGCTGTCGGCAACCCCGTCGGTTCGGTGCCGAACAGCAGCACATCCCCCTGTTGATAGGCCACATCGGTATACCGCGTGCTCGCCTGGGTAGTGAATGCGAAGACGCGCTCGGGCCGCACCGCCGCCCACGCCGCCGCGAGATTCTTGTGCACCGTCACCGAGGCCAGATCGTGGTAATCCAATCCGGCCCGCCGCAACTTCGCCTCCGAGAGGTCGAACCCCAGCGGCTCGACCAGATGCAGCTCACACCCGGTTCCCGCGACAAGTCGGATCGCATTGCCGGTATTTCCGGGAATAGCGGGCTCGTGAAACATCAAACGAAACACCAGTGCAGTCAACCAGGTCGCTCGGTCTACGCCGCGTAGTAGTCAGGGGCAATGTTCGATCAGGTGTCCGCTGGGCGGCAAAACCCGTTGCGGAGCAGGAGCCCTGCCTCGAAGCTCGGCGTGCGGCGCACGGCCGCGCCGCACTGGTGTCAGCGGCCGCACGCCGTCTGCAAGAATCGGGGCGTGACCGACGTTGACTCCTCTGCCGCCGAACGGCAGTCCGGCCGGACCAGCCTGGGTGCGCAGTTCCTGCGCGGCCATCTGCCTATGCTGGTCGTGACGGCGGTCATTCTGCTCGCGGTCGTTTTCGTGGCCTGGGACCGCTGGCGGCGCGGCGCGCTGTTCTTCGGTGGTGCGGCCCTGCTCGCGGCAACCTTCCGGCTGTGTCTGCCAACGGCCCGGGTCGGACTGCTCGCGGTGCGCAGCAGGCCGTTCGATGTCGCCGCGCTGAGCCTGCTCGGCACCGCCATAGTATTCATCGCCGCGACCATCAATACGCTGGGCGTCGGCTGAGACGCCCATACGGCGTCAGCTCCGGCTCGACGGGTGTCGCGCGGATGCGCTCGCGGGGTTGGCGACCCGGGTGCGGTGGGTGACGTCGGGATCGCGACTACGCGTCGACGAATGCTCCGTCCATGGCTACGAACCGGATTGCGAAGTCGGCGAAACTTCAGCTGGTGCGGCTGACCCGCGCCAATCGCATTGTTTCGGTCAGCAGCTTGGAAACCGCGGCGGCTTCGGTGAGGAAGCCGTCGTGACCGTCGCGGGAGTGCACGATCTCCAGGCCCTCGCAGCCCGGCAAACCGTCGGCCAATTCCTGCTGTGTTCGCAGCGGGTACAGGCGATCCGAGTCGACCCCGCCGACCACACACGGTACCGGGGTGGCGGCGAGCGCGGCCGCGATACCACCGCGCCCGCGGCCGATATCATGTCGGTTCATCGCCTCGGTCAGCAGGACATAGGTGGCGGGATCGAAGCGGGTGCAAAGCTTTTCGGCCTGGTGGTCCAGATAGCTCTGTACCGCGTAGCGGCCGCCGTTGCGCGGATCCTCATCACCCTGCGCATTGTTCTCGAAGCGGTGATCGAGTTCGCCCTCGGTGCGGTAGGTCAGGTGGGCGATGCGGCGGGCGATGCCCATACCGGTCATCGGGGCGCGGTCGGTGTCATGGTAATCCCCGCCCTGCCAGTCCGGATCGGCCTTGATGGCGGCGATTTGCGTTGTCTGCGTACCGATCTGGTCGGCGGTCGCGCGTGCGCCGACGGCCAGTACCAGTGCGGATCCGACCCGCTCCGGTGCGCCGACGATCCATTCCAGCACCCGCATACCACCCATCGAACCGCCGACGACGGCGGCCAGGCGTTCGATGCCGAGCAGATCCAGCAGTGCCGCTTCCGCGGTCACCTGATCCCGGATCGAGATTTCCGGAAACCTTGCACCCCAAGGCTTTCCATCCGGCGCCAGCGTCGAGGGGCCGGTGCTGCCCTTGCATCCGCCCAGCACATTCGTCGCGATGACACACCATTCGTCGGTATCCACCGGTGCCCCCGGACCGACCATGCCGTCCCACCAGCCGGGCAGCGGATGAATGTCGTCGGGCACCCCGACGACATGCGAATCGCCGGTCAGCGCGTGCTCGACGAGCACCACATTGTCCAATGTGGGGGAGAGCTCGCCCCAGCGCTGCACGGCCAGATGCACGTCCGGGATGATCGCGCCGCTTTCCAGCCGCACATCCCCGATGGCGAAGATGCCGAGCTGCCCGTCCGGCGGTGGCAGGGCTGCCGCTGACGGGTGCGCGGTACTCGGGTCAGCGCTCACGGTCACGACTCCGCCTCGCTGGCGCTCGGCTCCGCCGTGACCGAGGGTGCTGTGTTGATGGTTCGCTCGCTGCGCTCCCTCACGTCCGCCTCGCTGGCGCTGGGCTCCGTCGTGACCGCGCTCATGACGTCACCCCCGCGGAACTGTGCGTCGCCGACGCCGGATGAATCACGAGAGAACGCACGGCCCCGATGTTAGCTACCCGGCTGAACCGGGCCGCGGTCCGGTAGATCGGGCGGGTGGATGCGCCGGTGATCTGCGCGCTCGCGACGAACCGATCGGCCGCGGACGCGATGGGGTCACTCATGTCGTGCTCCAAGGTGTTGTTCGCCGACAGGTCTTATCGAAGTGCGGGTGACGGACAACAACTCATCGGAATACCTCCTGAAGTGCGCGCTTGCCCTCGACCATCGAGAGCCCGGTCATCACCCGGAGCACCCCACCGCTGCTGGAGGGTTGCCGTCCAGCAAGCCGGGGCTTCGCGCTGGCACTCATGACCTGACGGACATGGTAACCGCCGGGCGGTCGGCGACTGAAATCCGTTACCGGTTTTCCACTGGTTCGGGCACCGACTGTTGAATGCGGCACAGCAGATCGGCGGCGTGGTCGGCACCGCACGGCGCACCGCCATCTCGGTGCAGACGGCCATAACCTTCGTGCAGAACAACCCGACGCTCGACAACCTGCGCCTCGATCCACAGCTGCGACGTGGCGTGCTATGGCGGCGCCGGGTGCTTCCTCGCGGCAATTCCGGTGATCGCGTTGATGATTCGGGACAAGCCGGAAAACCTGATCAGCGGATTCGAGGAAGGCGCGGATTCCGGTCGCAGTCTGATCCTGAAATAGCGTGTCCGGGTGTCCGACGAGATACCCGGACATTGCTGTCTCGCGCCGCGTCGCCGACCTACTTGTCGGTAACAATTCCGGGCGGGCTCACATGGGGGGCTGCCCGCGCGGTGAGCTCAGTGGCAGCAGTACGCTTGTCTTGTTTGCACCACACGTCTCGCGGACAACGCGGGACATATACGTTGTCTGTTGGAACAGCTGGGGTCCGCTCACAAGCGTGTTCGCCTGGCCGTGCAATGAGGGCACCATCCTAGGAGGACACGAAGATCCATGTCCAAGATCAAGGTTGAAGGCACCGTCGTCGAACTCGACGGCGACGAGATGACCCGGATCATCTGGCAGTTCATCAAGGACAAGCTGATCCACCCGTATCTCGATCTGAACCTCGAGTACTACGACCTCGGTATCGAATACCGCGACAAAACAGACGACCAGGTCACGATCGACGCGGCGAACGCGATCAAGGAACACGGTGTCGGCGTGAAATGCGCCACGATCACCCCGGATGAGGCCAGGGTCGAGGAATTCGGCCTGAAGAAGATGTGGCGCTCGCCCAACGGCACCATCCGCAACATCCTCGGCGGAACCATTTTCCGCGCGCCGATCATCATCTCGAACGTGCCGCGTCTGGTCCCGGGCTGGACCAAGCCCATCATCATCGGCCGTCACGCCTTCGGCGATCAATACCGCGCCACCGACTTCAAGGTGTTCCAGGGCGGCACCGTCACCCTCACCTTCACTCCCGACGACGGCAGCGAGCCGATCGTGCACGAGGTCGTGAAGATGCCCGAGGACGGCGGCGTCGTGATGGGGATGTACAACTTCAAGAAGTCCATCGAGGACTTCGCGCGGGCCTCGTTCAACTACGGCCTGCAGCAGAACTACCCGGTCTACATGTCGACCAAGAACACCATCCTGAAGGCATACGACGGCATGTTCAAGGACACCTTCCAGGAGGTGTTCGACGCCGAGTTCAAGACCCAGTTCGACGCGGCGGGCCTCACCTACGAGCATCGCCTGATCGACGATATGGTCGCCTCCTCCATGAAATGGGAGGGCGGCTACGTCTGGGCCTGCAAGAACTACGACGGCGACGTGCAGTCCGACACCGTGGCCCAAGGCTTCGGCTCGCTCGGCCTGATGACCTCGGTGCTGCTCACCCCGGACGGCAAGACCTGCGAGGCCGAGGCCGCGCACGGCACTGTCACGCGGCACTACCGCCAGCACCAGCAGGGCAAGCCGACCTCGACCAATCCGATCGCGTCGATCTTCGCCTGGACGCGCGGCCTCGAGCACCGCGGCAAGCTGGACAACACTCCCGAGGTGATCGGCTTCGCGCAGACCCTCGAGGATGTCGTCATCAAGACCGTCGAAGGCGGCCAGATGACCAAGGACCTTGCGCTGCTCGTCGGCGGCGATCAGGGCTACCTGACCACCGAGGAGTTCCTCGGTGCGCTCGACGCCAACTTGGCCCGCGCCCTGCGCTGAGCTCCCCCGCCTCTGCGCGCCTTTTGCCGCCGGTCGTCGGTGCCGCGAGATCTTCGCACCAGGCCGCCGGTAACGGCGCGGCTGAGGTCTGGGCGTCCCCGACGAGTTACCCATGTTCGAGCGAAATCGGTTGTCGCTCGAGCAGGCTGATGTGAACCGGGCTCCACTTGTTACGCGGAGCCTCGGTGCTGATCCGGGCACCCGCACCGCACCGGTGGTACGGGTGCCCGCACTGTTTCGCGACCCGTGTGTCACCGTCGTCGGCATTCCGATGTGAACGGTCGGATCGCGATATCTGGTGCGGGGATCGAGGCAGGTTCGCCGTGTGGTGCCCGGAATGCGCGGTATGCGGGTGCGGCTTTCGATTTCGCGACGCTGACGTGGGGGAACTCACGCTTGCAGGGGAAGCGTGGGCAGTCGCCGGGCGGTTACATCACTACGTGACCGATACCGCTGCCACGCATACCCCAGCATCCGCCGAGGCCGAGCGGACGGGCTGGCATATTCCGGCGATGCTCGCGCTGGCCCTCGGTGGATTCGGGATCGGCACAACCGAATTCGTCACCATGGGTTTGTTGCCCGATATCGCGAGCGCCATGCACGTCTCCGAGCCGACCGCAGGGCATGCCGTATCGGCCTATGCGCTCGGCGTTGTCGTCGGCGCACCGCTGATCGCCGCACTCGCCGCGCGGGTGCCGCGCAAACGTCTGCTCGTCGCCCTCATGGTCGCGTTCACTATCGGAAACGCGGCGACGGTTATTGCGCCCACGTTCGACACTCTGGTCATCGCGCGATTTGTTTCCGGCCTGCCGCACGGCGCGTACTTCGGTGTCGCCTCGCTGGCCGCTGCCACATTGGCACCTGTAGGCCAGCGCGCAAAAGCGGTCGCCGCGGTTATGCTGGGACTGAGCGCCGCCAATGTTGTCGGCGTTCCCAGTGCGACCTGGCTGGGCCAGCATCTGGGTTGGCGCGATGCCTTCGTAGTGGCCGCGCTCGTCGGTGTCGCGACCGTCGCGGCCCTGCTCCGATTCGTTCCCGAGCTGCACGGTATCCGGATCACCAACCCGATGACCGAACTCGGCGCACTGCGTCGCTCGCAGGTGCTGCTGACCCTGCTGGTCGGCGCGATCGGCTTCGGCGGCATGTTCGCCGTCTATACCTACATCACCACCACGCTGACCGATGTGGCCGGGATGGCACTCGGTCTGGTGCCGTTCGTGCTCATGCTCTTCGGGCTCGGCATGGTCGCGGGCAATATTGTCGGCGGCATCTTGGCCGATCGCGGCGTCGACCGGGCGATCTACCTGTCGATGATCGCCATGGTCGTCATCCTCGCGGGATTCGTTGCCGCCGCACATAACCCGTACACGGCGGCGGTCGGTGCCTTCTTCATCGGCGCATCGGGTGCCGCGCTCGCGCCCGGTCTGCAGACCCGGCTGATGGATGTCGCCGCCGACGCTCAGACCCTCGCCGCGGCGCTCAATCACGCGGCCCTCAATATCGCCAATGCGGCGGGCGCCTGGTTGGGCGGACTCGTCATCGCGGCGGGCCTGGGCTACACCGCGCCCGCGACCGTCGGTGCGGGGCTGGCGGTGCTGGGTGTGCTGCTGTTCACGGTGACCTTCTGGACCGGTCGGCGCGCCGTGGCTTAGGCGCTGGGTTTTCCGGCGCTGGGTTTTCCGGCGTTGGGTTGCAGCGCGACGACCGGAATCACCCGATCGGTCTTGGTCTCGTATTCGGCGAAGCCCGGCATGACCGCCACCATCGCGGCGTAGAGCCGATCGCGTTCCGGACCTCCGGTGATCGGGGTGGCCGTCGCCTCCATGGTTTCGGTGCCGATCTCCAGCGTGACCTTCGGATTCGCCAGCACATTGTGATACCAGTCCGGGTTGACGGGCGCGCCGGCCTTGGACGCGACGATCACCACACGGTCGCCGTCGCGGATATAGGCCGTCGGGTTCGTGCGCGGCAGTCCGGTTTTCGCACCGATCGTGGTGAGCAGCAGTAGATCCTTGCCCTCGAACGGGCCGCCGACCTTGCCCGCATTCGCCCGGAACTCCGCGATGATGTTCTGATTCCAATCGTTGGCCATCTGCGCTCCTCGGATCGAGAAATCGGGTCGAGGTAATCGTCGCCGATGGGCGGACCGATCAGATCACTTTTTTGAAGAATCCGCGCAGGTCGGCGAGTAACCGCGGCAGACGGCAAATGAACGTACAGATCTGTATGTAAGTGTAGAGTCGCCGGAATGACCAGGCCCGAAGCGCCCAAGCAGCAGCGCCGCACGCAGGAGCAGCGCAGTAGTGAAATGCGCACCCGGCTGCTCGACGCCACCATCGACTGCCTGGTCGAATACGGTTACGCGGGGACCACGACGCCGCGGGTCGCGGAGCGGGCCGGGGTCACCCGTGGGGCGCAGGTGCACCACTTCGGGTCCAAGACCGATCTGGTGGTCGCGACGATCAGCCATCTGGCGCAGTTGCGCGCGGAGACCGCGATGCGGGAGATGGCCGAGGTCCAAGGCGGTAACGACCCCGTCGGGGCGGCCCTGGACTTCCTCTGGGAGCTCCATCAGGGGCCGCTGTTCATAGCCACCGCCGAGCTGTGGCTGGCGGGCCGGACCGATCCGGTACTCGCCTCGGCCATGGATAAGGTCGAACCGTTCGTCAACAATGCGGTGCTGATGGCGGTCACCCGATTCGTCCCGGATGAGATACGGCGCAAGCAAGCTCGCGATTTCGTCGACACCGCGATGGATGCGCTGCACGGGATCCTGGTCTCCAACTTCATAGATCCGGATTCCGAACGGGCGCACCGGCGTTGGCGGCGGGCGTCGGTGCATCTACGCGAGATCGCGACCGCCGCGCTGGCCGCGCGGCCATTGCCGGGGCACGCCGAATAGCCAATGGGCTCTTCGCCGCCGTTGACCTGCCCTGTGCGGTCGGCGCAGCACGTGTGCGGCGGTGAACGGCATGTGGTGTGTTTTCAGACAGCGCGCAAGTGGGTGCGGCTGGCGTAGATATGTTCGGCGATCAACGTTGCTATGCGGTCGGGCGCTTCGAGCATGGGGACGTGCCCGACGCCGTTGACCAGGATGCGATCGGCGGAGTCGGGCAGTTCCTGCAGGAAGCGGCGTGCGTACACGCGGTTGGGGATGATCCGGTCGTATTCGGCCATCAGCAGGCGCACCGGGGTCGGGAGGGTCGATAGGTCTTCCAGTGCGGGAGCTCGCACGGTGCCCATGATCATCGGAATCATGGCATCGCAATGCAGGGTGGCCGTGATCACGGCGGCGATATCGCGCCGCGAGACGGCGGCGGCGTTCTTACTGAGCAACAGCAGCACGAACCGCTGCACGATCGGATTGTTGATCGCGAATCCGCCGAGCCGCTTGCCGATTTGGACGAGCGGCACCAGCGACAGGAACTTCGCGCCCGCACGGAACTGAATGAGCGAGGGCGAGTGCCAACCGCCCGCCGGTGCGATCGCGGTCAGGGTGCGGGCCCGGCCCCGGCGGGCCAGTTCGAATCCGACCCAGCCGCCGAGCGAATTGCCCGCGATATGGCAGGTACGCCAACCGAGTTCGTCGAGTTGATCCTCGATCTGATCGGCGAAGGCATGGGTATCGGTCAACCGGCCGTCGATCGGTTCGCCACCCCAGTGGCCTGCGAAGGCCGGGGCGAATACCTCGCAATGCGCGGAAAGCCGCAGCGCAACCTGTTCCCAGCAGTGCGGCGAGAGCATGAACCCGTGCAGGAGCAGGACCGGATCACCGGATCCGATATGCAGCGCTTTGATCGGGGCGGGGGAGTTGGTGGTGCCTGACTTCATTGTCGATCACCCCTTCCTGGACTGCGATGTCCCGGGGGAATTCCTCTGACCAGCATTGTACGGTCGTGAGGTGCCTTATATCATCTCGTCGATCAACGTGAACGGCGTCCGTGCGGCGACCGGTAAGACGGGCAGGGGGATGCTCGAGTGGCTGGCAGCCACCGAGGCCGACATCATCTGCCTTCAGGAGACCCGGGCAACCGATGAGCAGACCCGCGCGGCGCTCGCGCCCGCGCTGGAAGCGGGCTGGTATCTGACGCATGCCGAGCCGGGGGCGAAGGGGCGGGCCGGAGTGGGCATCCTGTCCCGTCGGGAACCGCGGGCCGTGCGCATCGGAATCGGTCGCTGGCAGGACGGAACCTGGGACCCCAGTGCCGAATTCGCCGGTACCGGACGCTATGTCGAGGCCGAATTCGACGAACTGACCGTGGCCAGCGTGTATGTGCACACCGGCGAGGCGGATACGCCGATGCAGGACGAAAAGTACCGTTTCCTCGACGAAATCGGCACCCATATGCGCGCGCAGACCAGCGATTTCGTGATCTGCGGCGACTGGAATGTCGCGCATACCGAATTCGATATCAAGAACTGGAAGGGCAACCTGAAGAACTCCGGCTTCCTCCCGCAGGAGCGGGCCTGGATCGATGGCATGCTCGCCGCCGGATACGTGGATGTGGTTCGCAGCCTGCATCCCGGTGTCGCGGGCCCGTATAGCTGGTGGTCCTACCGGGGCCGCGCCTACGACAATGATGCGGGTTGGCGCATCGATTACCACCTGGCGCGGGGCGAGGTGGCCACCCGGGCGAAGCAGGCCGTGGTCGAACGCGCCGCCACCTATGCCGAACGTTGGTCCGACCATGCGCCCGTCACGGTGCAATATCGATGAGATTCAGGCGAAGATGATTCACGACATGGCAGTGCTGGAGATCGGGATCGCATGAATATTTCCTCGAAGCGGGTTCGCGCCTTCGCCGCACTCGGTGTGGCCTTGATGGCCTTGGTGATCGCATTGCTCGCCTCGCGCGGTGGCGGGGACAGCAAACCTACCGCGGCCTCGGTCACCTCGACCACTCGCAGCGCCAGCGTGGTCGCGCCGGCGCGCGGCCCTGATGTGATTACCACATCCATCGTTCGAGCCCCTGGTGTGCCGGACCGTGCCTACGCGACCCTGGCCGAAATCGACGCCGGCCGCTGGCCGGATTCGGCGAACGCGTCCGGCACCAAGGGCGGTGACCGTTGGATGAACCGCGCCGGCACGCTGCCTGCCAAGGATTCGGCGGGCACGGCCATCACCTACCAGGAATGGGATGTGAATCCGAAGCAGCCGAACCGTTCCCGCGATGCCGAACGCATTGTGACCGGCAGCGACGGTTCCGCCTGGTACACCAGCGACCACTACGAAACCTTCACGAGGATGCGCTGATGACAGTTCCGTTATCGCAGTTCCTTGCCCGTCCCGAGGCCGGGCGGTCCATCGACCGGGCGGCCTCGGCGCCGACCGCCGTCCTCGGTGCCCTCCCCGTCGATGCCCCAACACTCAGTGGCGTGCGTTACGACGCCCCCGTCGACTACGCGGTGCGGGAACTACGCGGGCCAAAAATGCGCACTACCGCACGCGTTTTCGACGAATTCGCGGCCGCGTTCCAATTCCCGTACTACTTCGGTGCGAATAAGGACGCCTTCGACGAATGTCTGCGCGATCTTGATGATTTCGTCGGTCCCGCCGCCGGATACGTTGCCGTGATCCGCGATTCGGCCGATCTGCTCGTCGACGAACTGGAGGAACGCGCCTGGTTCACCGAAGCCATGCGCGAAGCCGCCGACTACTGGTCCACCAAGGGCCTGGCCTTCCGTGTCGTGCTGCAAGGCGAACCATCGGACCCGGAGATCGTCCGCCTGAGTCCGTAGGGTGTTCAGGTGAGGCGGCGGGCGAGGTCCTCGCCGAGGAGTACGAAGACGTCGGTGGTGTGGTCGATCAGTTCGTCCCGGGTCAGGGGCAGGTCGTCCTGAAGCCAGGCGGTGAGGTTTGGACCAGGCCGCCGACCAGGTAGGTCGCGCGAAAGTCGATGGCGGGATCCGGATGCGGGTCGGTGACGCCGTAGAAGTCGATGCCCTCGGCGGCGACCAGGCGGGCGAAAACCCGCACCGTCTGGTTCGTGCGGGCGCGCAGGTCGGCGTGTGCCCTATCCGCAGCACAGGCCGATGCGCCAGGTCGTCGACGCGTTCTACCTGCTGGTACAGGCAGCCTGCCGCCGCGCATCCGCGAGATGTACGGGATCCGCTGGGGGTTGCCCGAGCAACTCGCCTTCCACGCTGGCCCAAGGCGTGCGCACACATCGCACCGCCGGTGCTGCCACCGGTGTTGTGTGCGACGCCGGCGGGTCCGAGCGCGCCGGTCTACAAATTGTTATCCAAGCGGGAACGCGAACTGCACAGCACCGGCCGTCCGAGTATGCCTGGCCTCGACCCACGAAACTGGGCGGCGCGAAATTCCGCGTGAGCTGCCGTCGCGAGCGACGGGTCCGGAAGTGAGGCATAAACCACGGAGTGGCCCGGTGACCGCCGTCGATCGAATACCGCGCGAGCGACGGGCCCGGAGGCGGTAGTGAGGCGTGTAACCATGGAAGGACCCGCGAACGCCGCCGATCGAACACCACATGCGAAGATCGGGATATGTCCAGTCCTGCTCAGACGAACCCGGCCGCTGAACGCAAACAGCGGGTGCTGTCCGGGATCCAGCCCACCAGCGCGTCCTTCCATCTCGGCAACTACCTTGGGGCGCTGCAGTACTGGGTGACGATGCAGGACGATTACGACGCGCTGTACTTCATCCCGGATATGCACGCGATCACCGTGTCGCAGGATCCGAAGGAACTGCGCCGGCGTACCAAGGCCGCGGCCGCCCAGTTGCTCGCGCTCGGTATCGACCCCAAGCGTTCCACCCTCTTCGTGCAGAGCCAGGTGCCCGAGCATGCCGAGCTGACGTGGGTGCTCAGCTGCATCACCGGATTCGGCGAGGCCAGCCGGATGACCCAGTTCAAGGACAAGTCGGTCAAACAGGGTGCGGATAACGCCAGCGTGGGACTGTTCACCTATCCGGTGCTGATGGCCGCCGACATCCTGCTCTACCGCGCGCATCAGGTGCCGGTCGGCGAGGATCAGCGTCAGCATCTGGAGTTGACCCGAAATCTGGCTCAGCGCTTCAACACTCGGTTCAAGAAGACCTTCGTGGTGCCGGAGGCGCATATCGTCAAGGGCACCGCGAAGATCTACGACCTGCAGGATCCGACATCGAAGATGAGTAAGTCGGCCTCCACCGATGCCGGTCTGATCAACTTGCTCGACGATCCGAAGGTCTCCGCCAAGAAGATTCGCTCCGCGGTCACCGATAACGAGCGCGAAATCCGCTACGACCCGGAGATCAAGGCGGGTGTCAGCAATCTGCTGGTGATCCTGAGTTCACTGAGTGGCACCCCGATCGTCACGCTGGAAGGCGACTATGCCGGTAAGGGTTACGGCGATCTGAAGTCCGACGTCGCCGACGCGCTTGTCGAATTTGTCACCCCGCTGCAGGTAAAGGTGCAAGAGTACCTGGCGGATCAGGGTGAACTCGACCGCATTCTCGCCGCTGGTGCCGAGCGGGCGCGTGAGATCGCGGGCAACACGCTGGCGCAGGTTTACGACCGGGTGGGGTTTTTGGCCCACTAGCCGGGGAATACCGGTACCGACCGCTTGCGGATCAACACCGCGGTCTCTGTTGAAGGGGCGTGACAGGTGCAGGTGATCGACAACATCAAGGCGGCGTTCGAACGGCGGATCCAGTCGCGACCATGGCTGGATCACCTGATCCGCGCGGGCGGAAACTATCAGCGGCAACGCGGTGATTACTACGCGGCCGGGATCACGTATTTCACGGTGCTGTCGCTGTTTCCGATGTTGATGGTCGCCTTCGCGATCGCGGGTTCCGTGCTGTCGGGCGATCCGGAAATGCTCACCGAACTGCGGAACAAGATCATCGAGAACATTCCGGGATCACTCGGCGGCCAGCTCAATGATCTGATCGATCAGGCGGTCCGATCGCGCGGCACGGTCGGCACGCTCGGTCTGCTCGTCGGTGTCTACACCGGACTCGGCTGGATGGCGAATCTGCGGGCGGCACTGACCGAACAGTGGGAACAGACGACCCCCGAAGGCAATTGGTTCCTCAGCAAACTCTCCGACCTCGGTGCATTGATCGGGCTCGGCTTGGCCTTCGTGGTCTCGATCGGCCTGTCCACGCTGGCATCGAGCACCCTCGGCGCGCGACTGCTGACCACTTTCCGCCTGTCGGAGTTGCCCGGCGCCCGGCTGCTCCTGGTCCTCATTTCGATACTGCTCGGCTTCCTCGCTTCGTGGGCGGTCTTCGTCTGGATGATCGCGCGCCTGCCCCGCGAGCCGGTCACGTTGCGAAGTGCCGCCCGAGCCGCGGCGATCGCCGCAGTGGTCTTCGAACTCTTCAAATACGTCGCGTCGTTCTACCTGCAGATCGTGCTACACAGCCCCGCGGGCGCGGTATTCGGATCGATCATCGGCCTGATGGTGTTCACCTACACCACCTATCGCATCATCCTGTTCGCAACCGCTTGGGCCGCAACAGCATCCGAAAACGAGATCGAAGCCGAAATCCCCCCACCCGCCCCCGCCGTAATCAAACCCCGCGCGAGTGCCCCCAGCGTCTCGATGGGTACCGCCGCCGCTTCCTTCGGCGTGGGAGCGCTTGCAGCGCTAGTCCTTTCAGGATTGCGCCGCCGCTGAACGCGGTCACTGCTCTCAGTTCCGCGCACAAATTCGCACGCCGCGCAGGGGCCCGAACTGTACGACCGTGTATTTCAACTCGTCGATATTTGCAGCTGTCTTACCCAATTCTAGCGCCACTTCATTCAGCTAAACCTTGGAAACGTCTTCGAGGAGCCGAGGTCTACGTTCAAATCTCTAGCCATCGACAATCACTCCGCAACTGTTCGATTCTCGAAGATATTTACGGATGAGCCTGATCGCCGTCCCCATAATTATGGATCCACGATCTTCCAGATCGTCCTCTCGGCTTCCTTGGATGGAACGCCGTTCCACGGGTGTTCTTGGAAATTCTCATCGGTTAGCAGTGTTCGGTACTTCGGCCTCGCGGTACCCCAGTTGTTGATGTCCACGACCGAAGTACGCTGTCCGATTTCGGTTTTCTTGAGAAGGTGTGCGATATCAGTAGCGACCGGACGTAGATCGTCTGGGCTTGTCGAGGCCGCCACGTCGAGATGGACGGTAATGTGCATTGTGTCCGGTTTTTCTCGTGCAGTGCCCGTTGTCACCATGAACAAGCAGGTTCCCGTAGGAAACTTTATTCTAGCAATTTTCGCCGTCAGGTATTTCTCATCTGGTTTCCTCGAGTCGGTGATCATTGTGCTGGTGCATGCTACCGGGCTCGCTGTCGCTGCTACTGGCGAACTCGACTCGGCGGTTGGCGCAACTAATTCCCTTGTGCTACACGATGTCAAAACGAACACACCTGCGACCACTGCTATTATATTCGGAGCCGAATAGAGATGATCAAGGCCTTCCGTCGAGTGGGCATACGCCATGAGAGATTATCGTCGGCCCGAGACTGCTGTCCGCGCACTATGCCACTCCGTCCTGCTTCCAATCTTCCAATCGGTGTCGGGTGCGCGACGCGGACCGCCCTGCATTGCGTATACCCTATTTCGCGAACTCTTCGATTTGGATGCTCCAATAGGTGTCGCTTTCCGTTGTTCCCACTGCCGGTCGTTCCACGGCTTTCACCTCAGACTCTGGTATTGCGCCCCGATAAGCCGTGTACCGTGGATTGCGGTCACTGTATGCGTACACGACTTTGCCATTATTGACGAATACTTGTATGAGAGAGTCGGACATAAAAGGGAGACCCCACCAGTCCAATCCCTTCGTCCCGAGAGCATCGTTGAGGCTTTCCTTTGTGGCGGACGAGAAGCTGTACATCCGGTCCCATGAACTCACCGGAATCCCGGATTCGGTAATGAGGTCCCCGAGTCGAGCTGTGCCGTGAGAGTTCCGAACACGTTCGAATGCTTCCGCCAGAGCTGGACTCTCTTGTTCGACGATGACTTTTTCGTCGGCCGACGACAGATCGCAGCCGGCGGGCAGGAGCAGGATTGCCGCCAGCCCGAGTGCAGGGAGCAGACGCATACCGGGGGTCAGATTCGCGCCGCGCAGGTTTTCGCCCCGCGATTTCGTGCGCGGGGCGAAAACGTGCGCAGGAGCACCATTCCTTACAGTGTGCCGGAGGACTTCAATTCCGTTATCCGAGGCCATATTTCG
Organism: Nocardia citri; assembly: GCF_054065835.1. Taxonomy (NCBI): domain Bacteria; kingdom Bacillati; phylum Actinomycetota; class Actinomycetes; order Mycobacteriales; family Nocardiaceae; genus Nocardia; species Nocardia citri. The sequence continues at coordinate 135,346 of NZ_JBSUQM010000011.1, read as the reverse complement.
TCGTCGGGTGGAAAGTTCGATGTCAACCAGCGGGTACGAGGTCGCCATCCTTGTCGACAATCAGCGCAGATAGCGGCGTGAGTGGGGATATCTTGCGGTGCCGACTCAGCGGGGGTTGCTCGTAGCTATCCCATTCCACGGCCTGAACAGGTTTTCCGTTCGAGAGAAAGAGATAGTAGCCCACCGAAGGGTCATCCCAGTCTCTACGCCGTGGCAGTCCCTTCCAGCAGGGCTCGGGCAGGTCGGTCTGTGCGTCCGAATTCAATCGATCGACCTTCTCATCTGGATATACCTCGATCATCCGGTCCCAGTTATCCGACCACCCGGCACTGCGGGTGATATCGCCAAGGGTGGTCGGGGCACCGGCGGCGGCCGCATTACGGATCTCTTCCTCGAGACGCCGACCAGCTCCGAGCGGCTGATCGTTGCCGTGGAAGTTGAAGATGTTGGAGCCACATACTTCCTCGGCGGATGGCGGTACCTTCCCGAAGCACCCGCTCATCATCGGCATCACTACTGCGACGAGGGCAAAATATCGAATTCTCATATTATTCCTCATCGCTTCCCGGGTAGCGGAAGCCCTACTCCGGATTGGATATTTGTGTCAGCGACGGCCACCCGATTGCTCCAGGTTATCTGCGGTTGAGATTGACCGTCCGGCGTTTTGAGCACGACTGCCTGCCCATTCTGAATGGCTTCCGAGATCTTGGCCTGCAACTGATCGGGGCTGGCGTCGGGATTATCTAAAGCTATGCTGCGTCCGAGTTGGTTGTTGTACAGATCCATCGCTTCGCGAGCTGGAGGATTCCCGCCGGTCTTTTCGTGCGCTGTTGTGTATGTTTGGGTCCATTCTTCGCCGAAATCTTGGGTCATCCGCGCGTTCCAATAGGCGTGCCGGAAAGCGTCGCCGTGTCCGTCGGCAAGCACGTTCGTATGCTCTTCCAAATTAAATCCAGAGAATTGGCCCGTGGCGGCCTGCTCCGCTTCCGTTTTGATGTCGTAGAACTCCTTGAGGCCGAGGAGCCCCTTCCGGGCGATCAGGTTTTCCAGCGCAGTGGCTTCCTCTCGCGGCATCGCTCCTGCTTTGAAGGTCGGGTCCCAGCTGCGTACGGTGTCGAGGAGCCAGCCGCTGGGCCACACCACGGTTTCCTTGGTGGCGTCGGTTTGATAGTTGGTGAGAATCTTCGCCAGCTCGGTATCGGTGGGTACGGCGATGAGGGCCTGTCGAGCCGAATTCGGGACCTTCTCGAGCAAACCTTGAATCGTCCCCTCTGCTATCAGGTCCGCTTCCTGAATTCGGTTCAAGGCCGCGCGCAGTCCTCCGGCGAGCCTGGCCTCCTCGAGCTCCTTGTGCACGATAGCAGTGCCCGGAGACCACCAGTACTTCTTCATCCACTCCCAATTGGACTTCCTCGACATCACTGTGCCGTCATCCTTATAGAACAGGTCCCATTCGGAGTCTTCTATCTCCTTGATCGCCGCTCGAATCAGGAGGATCATGCCCTCGAACACCGCTGTCGTGGAAGCGATGACCCCTGAAAGTTCTTGGTAGATATCGACGGTGGTGAGCGCGTCTTTGTGATCGTCCTGGGCACGCTGGCGAGCGGATTCGCCGGACTCGCTGTTGAAGTACGCATACGAGCCAGCGAGCGCGCCGGCGGCGGCTTCGACTTCCGCTTCGATTTCCTCGGCTGCTCGACTCAGGGCTACAGCCAGGTTGTCGGCTGGGTTGAGATTCCATGCAAGTACCTGCGAGATCGTCAGCGGTTCCGATTCGCTCATCGCGGCCCGGCCTGATCGAGTTTTGTGGCGTGCTGCCGGTCCAATTCCTCGAACTCGTTCGCTGCTTTCTCCGCGAGATCCCCGATTCCGCTGAACCGTGCTGCATGGAACTTCAGCACTCCATCAAGAGCTTTCAGCGTCTCCTCGGCCCGAGTCAGTGCCAGCGATTCCCTCGCTCCGGCTCGGGCCTCATCGCGGACGGGAACGGCCACTGGTGCCTTACCCGCAATGGTGGTCGAGTGTCCGCGCACTTTGTTGGCGAGTTCACGAACTCGCACCGGATCGATCTCGAACATTCCTCGACCTCAAATGACGTAATCGTGGCCGTCATACGCACCGCGGCGAGTGCCGTTGTCGCCACGGAGATGTGTTGGGACATACGTCGGCAGCGCGGCTGGCTCCGAGTTCTGGATCGTACGTTGTTCGTCCCGCGTGTCGCCGGATCCGCTATCCACGTGCCGGTACTCCGCCGACACCTCCGTGAACACCTGCTGAGCCTCGGCTTCGGCATTCGTATACGCCGCCCGATGCCGATCGGCGATGAGCATGGCCAGTCGGCTCATTCCATGCTCCACAGCATGGGGCGCGAGCCGCAGATCCGTAATCGCCCCGCGGGCATCGGTTTCGATGTACACGGTGCCGTCCGCAGACTGGGCACGCCCCCGCACCCGCTCGGTCGCCTCGTTGATCCGTTTGATCCGCGTGGCCAACTCTTCGGTGTCCTCAGCCATTCCGCCCCAACCCCCCGATCATCTCGTGCCTGCTCCGACGCCGCAGGTTCCCACAAACGTATCAGGTTGTCGGCAACCGGCTTCGTGCCGGAAAACGGCGGGACCACATGTCTGATCGGCGATCACAGCCCAGTTCACCGTATCGGGGCGGGCCATATATACATCTGTGTATCCGGTAAGCAATCAGGTTGGCAATCAACGAATTCAAGCTCGGACGGTATCGCTTCCGAGCTCTGATAGCCCGTTCCGACCTCTGTCCCGCCCCGCCGACTTGTCAATCGAGGCGTGACGGGGTGCGCGGCTCGACTGGGCAGTCCTGTGGCCTGCTCGCAACTCCTGTTTGGGGGTGCCACAGCGGCTTGATGCTGGAAGGCCGCGGCGCCGCCTAGATCGGGGCGGGTGTGTTTGCGGCGCTGCTGCTTTCGGGGTTACCCCGCTGCCGATTCGGGGCCGTCAGCGGTTGAACTCTCCGCGAGTCGTTGCGGCGGTGAAGGCTGACCATTCGGCTGGGGTGAATACGAGTGCGGGCCCGGATGGGTTCTTCGAATCACGAACGCCGACATGGTTGTTCGGAAGGAAGGCGACTTCGACGCAGTTCGCGTTGCCCCCGCTGCGACTGCTCTTGAACCAGTCGGCACCCGTCAGATCAATGTTCACGCGTACTCCTTTGCCATTCGCCTGAGCAGAGCACGGCTGTCGGCGGGATCCATCGCGTTTTGCCGGAGGCTCTGGTACGCCTCATGGTATCGCTGAATAGTGGTTGGTTTCGTCAGATACAAGTTCCCCGTGAACGTCTCTGTGTACACCACCGGAGGCTCGATCGCCTGTCCCTGCTTATCCGTGCCGAACTCCAGAATTACGAATGGACCAACCGCGACCCCCAAGGGAAACCCCGCGCGGAACGGGAGGATTTGCAACCTGACATTGGAGCGTGTGCTCATGTCGGCGAGATACCTCATCTGGGTCGCCATCACCTTCGACCCGCCGATCATCCCCCGGAGGACCGACTCTCGCAGGATGACGTTGAGTGTCGCCGGCTGGTGCTTTCGGGTGATTCTCGTTTGCCGACGTGTGCGCAGCTGCACTCGGCGTGCGTGCTCCTCGGGGCCATCGTCCGGGTAGACGGATCGGATGAGCACACTCGCGTATGCCGGTGTCTGCAACAACCCGGGCACGAGTTCGGGCTCATAGGTCGTAAGCCGCTGTGCCGAAGCCTCCAGCCCGACAAAGAAGTCGAAGTTTGTCGGCATGACGTCGCCGAACTCGTACCACCAGCTCAGCTCATTGCCTTGTATCGCAAGCCCTTTCATTGCGGCCGTGTGGTCCGCATCGAAACTGTAGATCTTGCACAGTGCGTCGAGGTCCACATCGCGCAGATGCGCTACTGTGCCCTTCTCGATCCGCTGCAACGTGCTGCCGCTGCGCTCGATCAACGTCGCCGCCTGTGCCAACGTGAGGCCGCACCCCTCCCGTCCATCCCGCAGATACTTCCCCAGCTGCCGCCGTGCCAGCGTCGATCCGTCCTCCGACATTGCCCGCCTCCCTTCAGGTTTCACTGTTCGCGTCAGCAGACCACACCGCCATCCCATATGGAGGTGGCATTGCGAATCGTCATGCAATCAGGGCATAACCCCAGGAAGAATTGCATCCAGCGGCGGATTCGCGAACCAGATCAGCGTTGGTGTGTGCCTGTCCATCAGTCCGCTCGCCCCACCGCGAGCCCGGTACATGCAGGCGGCTTCGTGTGAGTGTTCACGCTGAGCGCGGCATATGTGGTCCGAACCGGCAGGATCAAAACCATTGAGACTGTCGTTATGTCCCAATGGAACCGATTGACCGTCTCACGCGTCCAGTACAATAAGCGCACGGACCGCGAGGGAGGGGCAGTCGATGGAAGTGGGGCAGTCGGCCGCGAACGCGCTGTATCAACAGGCCAGTGGGGGAACGTTTCGGATGGAGGCCGACGCCGCGCAACGGTGCGCCGAGGTCTATACGAGGTTCGTTGAGAAGACACTCGAACCACAGATCATCGCGTCGCGCAGTGTGCGCAGTCATGAAGGTTTTGGTGGATTCGAGTCCGCTCAGGAGCTTCAAAGCGGATTTTCCGGCAAAGCGGTGAAGATGACGGAGGCTCTCGAAGGGATGAGAGAAGCGGCGTTAAAGATGGCGGCGGCCTATCTACGAGCCGGTCAACTGGTGGAGGAAGCCGACGTGATGTACGCGCAGTCGATCAATACCGCCATCTCGGAGGTACGGGGGCGATGACGACAGTACGGAATTCTGCGCTGGCACTGCTGGTAATGACCGCCACCCTGCTGGCCGCGGGTTGTACGACGAAAAACGACCCGACACAGCCCACTGCCAACTCAGATCAGGCCAGCACCTCGTCCACGGGCACGCAATCAGCGCGGCCAACGCTCACCGACCCCAAACTCCAGCCGCCCTCGCAGGACAACAAATACACTTCCATCACGGGACGTCCCAAGATCGTCTTCGACCCGTGTACATGGGTCAGCGACCAAGCCATTCAAAGGGCTGGGTTCGATCCGGCCTCACGTAAGCGCGGTAGAGATCTAGTCGCCGAGTACAGCTTCCTGGTCTGCAGCTTCTCCTCCCAACTGCGCGATCTGAGTCTGGATTCCGGTAACGCAACTTGGGCGGAAGATCTCGCGAAGGTCGGTTCCTACAGTCAGCCGATCACCGTGAACGGCCGCGAAGCTCTCCTCGTCCGTGATCCAGAGGTCCATCGCGGCTGTCAGGTCGATCTGCGTACGAAGGTGGGATTCGTGCAGATCTCCGCATACCTGACCCCTCGGGCTCCGCAGGATACCGACCCCTGCGACGGCATCACCGACATCGCCTCCACCATCGAACCGGAGATCGGCAAGGACAACTGACGATGACCGGCCCTCTCGACATCAATAATGTTCCCTCGGCGCTCGGTGCATTCGATTCGAGCCGCAAGCCGGACACCACCCAGCCGAGCACGCTTGCGCGCGGTCAGCAGCAGGGCGCGGAGCAGTACGGGACGAAGATTTCCGCCAACGGCCAGGATCCGGCGTACATCACTCGGATGGAGCAGTTCGAGGGCATCACTCACGAGGAGATCTACACCCACGCCCAGCAGATGAGTCCGGGCATCATGCATCATCAGGCCGATACCTGGATCAGCATCGCCACCGCGCTGAGCGGTGGGTTGTTCGGCGCGAATCTCGCGATTCAGAAGGCGTTGGCATCGGGCATCGAGGGGGTTATGGCCGATGCGGCTCTCGCTGCGGCGCAGAGCTTCTATCGGCAGGCAAGTGATGTCGAGCAGGTGATCAATGCCTGCGGGCACCGGATCAAAGGCGTGGCGTCGGCTGCCGAAGTGGTGAAGATGACGGTGCCGCCGCCGTCCGCGGCACAAGGGAGCAGGGGTTCGGCGAACTCACTGGACCCCGCGCAGGTGATTATTTCCGCGGTCGGTGCGGGACTTGTCGGGGCCGGTGACAGCCAGGAGCTCGCCTATCAGCGCGGTATCGAGGCCCTGCATCGCACGGCGATCGACACCATGAACAACAACTACAAACCGTCCTACGGTCCCGCCGGGTCCGGAGTCCCGACATTCGTGCCGGTCACGTCGCCGGGCGGCGGGGGCGCCGAGGGCGTTACCGGGCCGAGTGGCGGTAGCGGGGGCGGCAGTGGCGGCACTGGCGGCACCACCGGATCGGGCACCGGTAACACCGGTGGTAGCAACGGCGAGTCGAACGGATCGGGGACACCGGGGACCGATCAGGGCACGGTGAACCCCACAGGACTCGACTCGAATTCCACTGCCGGACAACAGACACAGTCCCCGACTACGACCGCGAGCACCACCGCCACCTCGCCCGCCGCGACAACCACCACCCAGACGCCCTCGGGGCAGCCGGGTGGCCTCGGCACATCCGGACCGGGCGGCACATCTGGCTTCGGCAGCAGCACCACACCGAGTCCGGGACGCAGCGTCACCGGCGTGCCGACCACCGGAAGCCCCAGCGCGGCAATGGTTTCCACCGCAGCGACCAGCGCGGCCAGCAGCGGCCGCAACGGTATGTCGGGCATGTCGGCGCCCGGCGCGGGGCGTAAATCGGGGGAGGACGAGTCGAGCCGCAAGGTCCCCGATTACCTGATCGGCCAGTACGAAGAATTGGTCGGCCCGGATGATCCGGCGGTTCCCCAGTCGATCGGGGCCGACGCGCCCTCGGCGCAACCGGCCCACCCGAGCGGTGAGCGCAGGTGAAGTTCGAGTTCACCCCCGATGAGTTCATGCACATCTGGCGCGAAACGCAGTCGGATCGCTACCCCTTTCCGTTGCGCCTGATCGCCTCGGTGCGCTGGGAGGACGAATTCGACCAGCTCACACGCGAATTGAACCGCCGCATGCCACTGCACGCGAACCCGGACCTCTCGGCGGCCTTGCGCGTGGCAGCGGATCCGCGAATCGCATTGACGCTCACCGGAACTCGGCGGCGTCCGCTGCGCGCGTTCGGTGCGATCGATGCCGATATCGGTGTCACCCTGGTACAACGGCCGGGCCCCACCGCCGAATTCGGCGGCAATGTCGTGCTCGAGGTCGGTACCGCCGCGATCGTGCCCGCCGTGTTCACGGCGGTGCTCGGCGACGTGCCGCCCGGACGGCATCCGGCCGTGGTCGAGGATGTCGAACGCCTGGTCGACAATCTCGAGTCCTGGACCGGCATCAAAGAGACAGCGTCCGACCGGATCTATCGCCTGCTGCGTGCCCCACGCTCCGGTTCCGGAACCGTGGAAACCCTTCGCGGCCTACGTGATTCACATCCCGCCGCACCCGAATATCTGAACTGGTTCGATATCGACGGCGACGGCCGCTACCACTACCGCCACCAATACAACGAATTCCACATCACCCCCTGCGACCAGGCCGCGATTCGCCGCGAAATCACCCGCATGGCACAGCCGCTCCCCTGATCCACTGCCAGATACCGGGCGCTGTCGGTGCCGGCGGGTGCTCTGCTCGACCGGCCGCGAATCCGGTATACATCCGTGGCGACTGCCGCGGGCCGCTCAACAACTGAGCCAGTTCGCAGCCCTGCATCGGCGACTGAGCTCGAGACCGAAATCGCCGCCTGGCCCCACGGTGATATAAGCGCTGGCTTCTCGATCGATACTGTCGTGGTTGGCTATGCGTGGGTGCGCTCGCGGCTCCGGTCGCGCACGTCGTGCGAGTGCTTGGGGCTACGGCTTCAGTGCTGTCGTCGCCGGCGGTTGGCGCGGCGGGCTCCGAGCAAGAGCGCGAGGACCAGGAGGGCGCCGCCTACCAGCAGTAGCGTGCGGGGGACCGCGTGGCTATCGGATTCATCGGCGGGCTGCGCCTCGTGGTCGGTGTCCTCTTGTGGTGGAGAGGCTAGTCCCGCAGTGGCTTTCGTGGATTCGGACTTGGCTTCGGGCAGCTTGCCGACGGTGGCGCCCTTCGGCAGCGCGAAACCGTAATCGAGCAGACGCGCGGCCTGTTCCCATGGACGCAGCGGCAGCACATCGGCTTTCAGCAGCGTCACGGCGAGTCTGCGGCCGTCGCGTTGGGCGGCGGCGACGAAGGTCTGCCTGGCGTCGTCGGTGTAACCGGTCTTGCCGCCGAGCGCACCGTCGTAGTCGTAGAGCAGACGGTTGTCGTTGGCGATCGGGAAGCCCGGATGATCTTTGTCGTCAGGGTTTTTCGGGTCCTTGGGATAGCCGGGAAAGTCGACCTGCTCGGTATGGATGAGTTCGGCGAACAAGGGAATTGTCATCGCCTCGCGGAACAGCACCGTCAGGTCGTAGGCCGAGGTGCTCATGCCGGGGCCGTCCAGGCCGGATGGGCTGGCGGTGCGAGTATCCAAGGCGTACAACGACTTCGCCAGTTCGTTCATCTTCTGCACGGCACCGGCGTCACCGCCGAGTTGCGCCGCGATGGCGTGCGCGGCATCGTTGCCCGACGCCATGACCAGTGCCTGCATGAGCTGTCGGTTGGTGTAACGGCCGCCCGAACCGATACCCACGCGGGTGCCGTCGGCATTCGCGTCCTCCTGTGTTCCGGTGACGGTCTTGTTCAGGTCGAGGTTGCGCAGTGCGACGGTCGCGAGCAGCACCTTGATCGTGCTGGCGGGCCGGTAGCGTCCGTGTGGATCCTTGGCGGCGAGCACCTCACCGGTATCGAGATCGGTGACCTGCCAGGCCGTGGCGGAGATGTCCTGCGGCACCGGCGGTGCGCCGCGCGGGATGACGACACCACATTCACCCAGACGTGAACCGCCGACCGGTGGTATCGGCACGGTCAGCGGTGTCGGCGTCGGCTGTCCGGGTTCGGGGACCTCGGATTCGTCGATCGGGTTGGGCGGCTTCGTCTTCTGCGGGCAGCTGTCGGTATTCGGGGTGGTGAACGGCGTCGTCGTGGTGTTGCTCGACGGTGTCGCATGCGAAACGGTCGTGGCAGGGCCCCAGGTGACGGCCGCGATGGTCAGCGCAGAACCAAGGCAGACGGCGACGAGGAGGCGAAGGTCCCGGGTGTTCATCGGCTGCGAGCCTACTGATCGGTCGCGCGCAGGGCCGGGCAGAGACACGAATGGGCAGGTATTGACATTAACTACTAAATGAGAGTTACTATCAAAAAGATGTGACTTTCATTTTTGGAGGGGTTATGCACACAGAATCGACTCGCCCCTGGTTGGCGCTGGGGGCGCTGGCCTTGGCAATGCTGACCATCGGCCTGGATATGACGGTGCTGACCGTCGCGCTGCCTACTCTCGCGGTGGACCTGAACGCGAATACCGGCGCGCTGCAGTGGTTCAGCACGGCCTACACACTGGCGCTCGCGGCCGTGATGCTGCCCGCGGGCGCGCTCGGCGACCGGTACGGCCGCAAAAAGTTACTGCTCGGTGCGCTGGTGCTGTTCGGCGCGGCCTCGCTGGCCTGCGCCTTCGCCACCACCGCCGGTCAACTCATCGCGGCCCGCGTGGTCCTCGGCGTCGCGGCCGCGGTCATGATGCCGCTGTCGATGGCGGTGCTGCCGGTGCTTTTCCCGGATTCGGTCCAGCGGGCCAAGGCCATGAATATCTGGATCACCTCGACCGCACTCGGACTGCCGCTCGGTCCGATCCTGGGTGGCTGGCTGATCGATAACTTCTGGTGGGGTTCGGTATTCCTGATCAATGTCCCGATGGTGGTACTCGGTGCGGCGGCCGTCGCGGCCCTGGTACCGGAGTCGCGGAACCCGGACCAGCAGCCGATGGATCTGCCCGGCATCGCGCTATCGATCCTGGGCATGCTCGGGGTCACCTACGGATTCATCCGGCTCGGTGATAAGGGCTGGGACGACGGACTCGGCTGGGCTGCGCTGCTCGGCGGCGCGACGATCGTCGCGGTATTCATCGTGTGGCAGCGGCGTGCGAGCTTCCCGCTGATCGATCTGGGCCTGTTCCGCAGCCCCGGTTTCCGCTGGGGCGCGGCATTCACCGTGATCATCACCTTCGGCTTATTCGGCCTGTTCTTCACCGTGCCGCAGTACTACCAGGCGGTCCTCGGCGTCGACGCGCTCGGCAGCGGGGTACGGCTACTGCCGATGATCGCCGGACTGCTGGTCGGATCGCGGCTGGGGGATCGGTGGCAGCCGAAACTCGGCCCGGCGCTCATGGTGGCACTCGGCCTGATGGTGTTGGCCGTCGGCATGGGCCTGGGCGGGCTGACCGAACTGGGGACCCCGTACTGGTTCGTGGCCCTGTGGGTCGGATTGACCGGCGCGGGCATGGGCCTCGGGCTGCCGGTCGGCATGGCGGTCGCGCTGGACGATCTCGAGGTGGCCCGCGCGGGTGTCGGCTCGGCGTTGGTGCAGGCGCTGCGTCAGGCGGCGGGCACCATCGCGGTGGCGTTGCTCGGCACCGTTCTGGCCACCGTGTATCGCTCCGAACTCGGAGCGCTGAATGTCGACCCGATTCGCGACAGTGTGAACGCCGGTGTGGCGGTCGCGAAGTCAACCGGCAATGTGGGCATGCTGGAGCAGGTGCAATCGGCGTTCATCGGCGGGATGAGCGCGATGCTGTGGGTGTGCGCGGCCATCTGCGCGGTGGCGGTGCCGCTCGCGCTGCGGGTGCTGCCCCGGCGGTCCACAGCCGCACCACAACGTCCGGATGCGACACCGGAGGCGCTGGTGGCGGTCGATGGGCCACAATCGAAACATGTCGGTTGAACTGCCCGTGAACGGGACGGCCGCGCAGAGTCTGCGTGAACGGAAGAAGGAACGGACCCGCCGGACGATTCGCGAAGAAGCGTTCCGGCTGTTCCGTGAGCAGGGTTACGCCGAGACCACCATCGAGCAGATCGCCGCGGCGGCCGAGGTATCGCCCAGCACCTTCTTCCGCTACTTTCCGACCAAGGAACAGCTGGTGCTGGCCGACGATCTCGATCCGCTGATGATCGATGCGATACGAGCCCAGCCACACGACATCCCGCCGCTGACCGCATTCCGCAATGCGCTGGCAGCAGTGTTCGCGAACCTGCCCGCTGCCGAGCTGGCATTCGAGCAGGAGCGCCAGGCGCTGGTATATCACGTGCCCGAGCTGCGTGCGGCCATCGGATTGGAAATGCAACGTGGCATCGATCTGATGGCGGGTCTGCTCGCCGAGCAGATGGGTCGGGATGCGGACGACTTCGAGATACGCGTGACCGCCGGCGCCGTGGCGGGCATCGCGCTGGGCATCGCGCCGCTCACACCGCTCAATGCTGAGAACCTCGATCGCGCCCTGGATTTCCTGGAGGCAGGGTTACCGCTCGGCAAGCAGTAGCGCTGCCGAGCGGTCGAAAATCCTAGGCGGGCTTGGTAACCGGGCAGCCGTGCGCCAATGGACCGAGCAACTGATTGTTGTCGTAGAAGTGCTCGAGTTCGAGAATGCGCAGGTCGTCGCTGACCCTGGCGATCGTCATGCCGAACATCTCGATCAAAGCACCGGTGGGCTGATGACCCTTGTATTCGCCCTCGTAGCGTCCCCAGTGCCGCCAGCGGAAGGTGACCGCGGGCGGTCCGGCCAGCACCTCGAGCACCTCCCAGAACAAGCCGCCCGGGAAGGCGGTGTGGAAGATGTGGTGCGAGGACTCGAAGGTCTCCTGCTCGACCTCGTAGTACGGGTTGTCGCCGATCAGGATGTTGTAGCTGCCGATCCGCGCGAATTCCTCGGCGTCCTGCCACGTTCCGCCGTTGACCCGGCCCCGGTAGTGCTCGGCCACCAGCGAAACCCAGGTCGCCGGATCCTTCTTGTGTGAAACCTCCATCTCGAAGACCCGCACCAGATCCTCGACGACGGCCTCGAGCGAGCCCGTGGCGTGATCGGTGGTGCGCTCGCGCGGCACGGTTTCGTTGGTCAGGTGGTAGTCGGGCGCGTCATTGCGCCAATGCTCGGCGGGCGTCGCGGCGACTACCGCATCCCGGCCCTGAAGCCACAGCGGCGTCGTCTCGGCTGTGGAATCGGTTGTATCAACTGTCATCTCGGCTCTGGCCCCTTCGAAGAGATCGGATCGGAGGCAGGCTAGCAGTCGGTTGTCCAGTTGTCGCGGCGGATCAGCGGAGTGGGTGAATTCGCCGAACTCTAATGTGTTCCAGCAACTTTCGAGTTTAAACGATGATGTGTCACATTTTCGGTGGCGCGCAGCGCGCGATTCGGGGAATCGTCGTCCATCGTGGCGAAGAAGCCGCCGATCACATCTTCGATCTCCGAAATCGACTGTGCGCAATAGAGGATCGGTTGGTAGTGCGTGATGTCGTAGACGGCGCTACCCATCGCCGCCACGTCCAGCGGTCGCAGCTCGGCGTGCCGGAACTCCTCGATCTCGCCGTAGGAGGACAGCAATCCGGCCCCGTAGCAACGGATTTCGCCCTTCTCCCGAACCACGCCGAACTCCATGGAGAACCAGAAGACATCGGCGAGGAACTTCAGCGCCGTCTCGGTGGTCAATCGGGCAACGGCTGCCCCGACCGCCTCGTAGATCGCGGCGAAGCGCGGGGCGGCGATCTGGTTGGCGTGCCCGATGATCTCGTGGATGGCATCGGGTTCGGGGGTGTACAGCGGGGCCGAGTGATGTCGGATGTACTGGGTGGAGTGGAAGGTCCGGTCGGCGAAGGAGCCGAAGAATTCGCGCAGCGGCACCAGGCCCGCGGCGGGCACGTAGCGGAATCCGGTCAGCGGAGTCAATGCCGCGCAGACCTCATCGAGCTGTGGAATGTGATCGCTCGGCAAACCGAGCCGCGCCGCGGCCGCGAGCACCTCGGTGGCGGCGTATTTCTGGTGTTTGCGGGCCAATTCCGCGGACACGATGCGCCACACTTCTTGTTCGGCATCGGTGTAGTCGATATGCGGCAGGGGTCTACCCGGTGCGTAATCCAGCGCCATCGCGGCGATCGCATTGCGGCGGGCGCGGTAATCCGGATCGTGCACGCCGGGGTGCTCGTCGCTCAGGTGCACCGTGACATCGCCATCGCCGGATCGGGTCACCGGCGAGTACAGCTGAGCTTCGGTGAACATACCTCGATGCAAGCACCGCTGGGCCGTTGCGACAACAAAAGCTCACCCAGCTGCGCAAACTGCATAGCTGGGCGGGCTCTCTCGCGTGATTACCGGCAGTAGACCGGCTCCTGCCGGGGCGAGCTGATCAGTCGTTGCCGAACAATTCGTGCACCACCGCATGGCCCTTGTCGCGGCCGATCATCCGTTGTCGACCGGCGTGGTGAGTACGGATGCGAGCACCAGCGAGAAGGCGAGTGTCGCCCAGAACATGACCGTATCCAGATGCGCGTCCATGGCCGCGGGCACGGCGAGGATAACGATGTTGTCGACGACTTCCATGAACCGTGATCGAGACCGAATCCACGGCCGGTGCGACGGTCACCGCAGCAGTGAATTCCGACGTTGTGCCCAATTTGCCAGACATGAGCGAGCCGATAAAGCAATATGGCGAATGTACGAAGGAGGGCGCATGAAATCCGTGCGGATCGATCTCGACCAGAAACTGCTCGCCGCCGCGGCCGCCATCATGGGCACGTCGACGAGCAACGCCACCATCAACGAGGCGCTGCGCCGAATCGTGGTGCACGAGCGGCAACTTCACCATCTGGAGCGGTTGGCCGCGGGCGTGCTGACTACCTTACGCGCACCCGAAATCGCGGTTGTCGACGGGTGATCGGACCGCCGCATACCGAGTCGGGCAGCACAGCCCGTCCTGCGGCGAGGTCAGCTCGATCAGGTACTTCAGGACCGGTTCGTCGACGCCTTTGATGCCGTCCAGGAACGAACCGTGTTGGATGCCTTCATAAGTGAGCAAGGTGGTGCCCAGCGCATGGGCGAGATTCGTCGCGCCCTGGTACGGCGTGACCGGATCGTCGGTGGCGGAGACGACCACCAACTTCGGTAGGCCGGTCACCGTCGGGATATGCGGGCGGCTGGTCGGTGGGACCGGCCGGAACGCGCAGGCGTCGAACGGAACCCAGTCAACCGGGCGAACGCGGCAGGCAGACCTTGGCCGCCAGCACCGCCGAGTGTCGGTGGGGGCTGGCATGATGCGGAGATCGAACCGCATTCGAGGGGGATTGATGTCGGTACCCATCGCCAAATTGCCATCCAGTCAACGACCACGGGAACGGCTGCTCACGCTGGGCCCACACGCGCTCAGCGACCGCGAGTTGCTCGCCGTGCTACTGCGTCAGGGCCGTCGGGGTGAAAGCGCCCTGGATATGGCCGCCGAACTGATCGTCGAGTACGGCGGCATCGCCGGTTTGGCGGCCGCGCGGCCGGAGGAACTATCGCGGCACGCCGGTGTTGGGGATGCCAAGGCCGCGGCCATCATCGCGGCCTTCCACCTCGGCACCAGGGCCCGCAACATTCCGGAAACCACACCGCGTCTGGACGGCGCCGCCGATGTCTTCCGGGTGGCGCTGCCGCTGTTCACCGGCGCCCGGGTAGAACGGTTGCTGGTGCTGGTGTGCGATGCGCAGAATCGCTTGCGGCGCAAGGTATTCGTTGCCGAGGGCGCGATAGATCAGGTGGCCGTTCCGGTCCGTGAAATTCTGAATACCGTGCTGCGCCACGACGGGCGTGCCTTCGCGGTCGTCCACAACCATCCCTCCGGTGATCCCGTGCCCAGCTTCGACGACCGTCGCGCGACCACCCTGCTCATGGAATCCGCCCGCACCGTCGGCCTGCGCTTTCTCGATCATGTGGTGGTCGCGGGGGACGGGTGGGCCAGCGCCGCACCGCTGCACGGGTCCGGCGCGTAGTGCGTTCAGCGGGGTAGCACCGGAATGCGTTGCAGCAGTGCGGATGTCGGCTCATCGATGTTTGCCGCGAAGTCGTCGTGCCTGGTGACCCAGCGCACCACGAACGGGCAAACCGCTACGATCCGGCGGCCGCTCGCCACGGAGTCCGCGAGTGCGTCGCGGATCAGAATGCTGCCCAAGCCCCGGCCACCGAATACCGGATCGACCTCGGTCGCATAGAAGACACGATGTGCTCCGTCATCGAAGTACAACTCTTCGCCGACGATCGTGCCGTCGAGTCGGATCTCGTACGCGCTGCGTTCGGGAACGCCGACGACCTCCACCTTCGGTTCGTTCACGCCTGCGCCTCGCTTTCGCGAGATTCCGGCACGAGCTCGGCTGTGTTTACCGTTCGTTCGCTCATGCCCCCATGGAACACATCTGTACCGGCGTTTATTGCGTACCGCGCGGACGACAAAGGCCGCCGGCATCTTTCGATACAGGCGGCCTTCGGGTGCCTCGGGTCAGCGGGCGAAGAGCAGTGCGCGCTTGACTTCCTGGATGGCCTTGGTGACCTCGATGCCGCGGGGGCAGGCCTCGGTGCAGTTGAAGGTCGTGCGGCAGCGCCAGACACCTTCGACGTCGTTGAGGATGTCGAGGCGCTCGCGGGCGCCTTCGTCGCGGCTGTCGAAGATGAAGCGGTGTGCGTTCACGATCGCGGCCGGGCCGAAGTAACTGCCGTCGCTCCAGTACACCGGGCAGGAGGTGGTGCAGCAGGCGCACAGGATGCACTTTGTGGTGTCGTCGAACCGGGCGCGGTCGGCCTGGCTCTGGATGCGTTCGCGGGTGGGCTCGTTACCCGAGGTGATCAGGTAGGGCTTCACGGCACGGAACGCGTCGAAGAACGGCTCCATGTTGACCACGAGGTCCTTTTCCACCGGCAGGCCGCGGATGGGCTCGACGGTGATGGTGAGGGTCTTGCCGCTCTTGGGCAGCATGTCCTTCATCAGCACCTTGCAGGCCAGCCGGTTCACACCGTTGATCCGCATGGCGTCCGAACCACAGACGCCGTGCGCGCAGGAGCGGCGGAAGGTTAGCGTGCCATCCAGGTAGGACTTGATGTAGATGAGCACATTGAGGAAGCGGTCGGTCGGCAGCACCGGCACCTGGTAGGTCTCCCAGTGCGCACCCTTGCCGTCCTCCGGGTTGAACCGGGCGATCTTGACGTCGACCATGACCGAGCCCTCGGGAACCGGTGCGGCCTTCTGCGGGGGTGTTTCGAGTACGGCAGTCATCAGTACTTACGCTCCATCGGCTCGTAGCGGGTCTGCACCACCGGCTTGAAGTCGAGACGGATTTCGGAGATGAGTTCCGCACCCTCCTTGTAGGCCATCGTGTGCCGCATGAAGTTCACGTCATCGCGGTCCGGGTAGTCCTCGCGGGCGTGGCCGCCACGCGATTCCTTGCGGTTCAGCGCGCCAACCACGGTGACCTCGGCCAGTTCCAGCAGGAAGCCGAGCTCGACGGCCTCGAGCAAGTCGCTGTTGTAGCGCTTGCCCTTGTCCTGCACCGTGATTCGGGTGTAGCGCTCCTTGAGCGCGTGGATATCGGTGAGCGCCTGCTTGAGGGTGTCCTCGGTGCGGAACACCGCGGCGTTCATATCCATCGTGTACTGCAGTTCGGTGCGGATATCCGCGACGCGCTCGTTGCCGTGCTCCGAGAGCAGCATGGCCAGCCAATTCTGCACCATCTGCGCCGGGTTCTCCGGCATGTCGACGAACTCGCTGCGCTGGGCGTACTCCGCGGCGGCGATGCCGGAGCGGCGGCCGAAGACATTGATGTCGAGCAGCGAGTTGGTGCCGAGACGGTTGGAGCCGTGCACCGAGACACACGCGCATTCACCCGCGGCATACAGGCCGGGCACCACATCGGTGTTGTTGCGCAGCACCTCGCCGCGGATCCGGGTCGGGATACCCCCCATCACGTAGTGACAGGTCGGCATGACCGGCACCAGTTCCTTCACCGGGTCGACACCCAGGTAGGTGCGTGCGAATTCGGTGATGTCGGGCAGCTTCTCCTCGAGGACGTCCTCGCCGAGGTGGGTCACATCGATGTAGACGTAGTCCTTGTTCGGCCCGGCGCCGCGGCCCTCGAGCACCTCGAGCACCATCGAGCGGGCGACGATGTCACGCGGCGCGAGGTCCTTGATGGTGGGGGCGTAGCGCTCCATGAAGCGCTCACCGCTGGCGTTGCGCAGGATGCCGCCCTCACCGCGGACGGCCTCGGAGATCAGAATGCCCAGACCGGCCAGACCTGTCGGGTGGAACTGGTGGAATTCCATGTCCTCCAGCGGCAGACCCTTGCGGAACACGATCGCCATACCGTCACCGGTCAGCGTGTGCGCGTTCGAGGTGGTCTTGTACATCCGGCCGGAACCGCCGGTGGCGAAGATGATCGACTTCGCGTGGAAGACGTGCAGTTCGCCGGTGGCCAGTTCGTAGGCGACCACACCGGTCGCCACCGGACCGCGATCGGTCTCGGAAAGCACCAGGTCGAGCACGTAGAACTCGTTGAAGAACTCGACGTCGTGCTTGACGCAGTTCTGGTACAGCGTCTGCAGGATCATGTGGCCGGTGCGGTCGGCGGCGTAACACGCGCGACGGACCGGGGCTTTGCCGTGATCGCGGGTGTGACCACCGAAGCGCCGCTGGTCGATCTTGCCCTCGGGCGTGCGGTTGAACGGCAGACCCATCTTCTCCAGGTCCATCACGGCATCGATGGCCTCCTTGGCCATGATCTCCGCGGCGTCCTGGTCGACCAGGTAGTCACCACCCTTGACGGTGTCGAAGGTGTGCCATTCCCAGTTGTCTTCTTCGACGTTGGCCAGTGCGGCACACATGCCGCCCTGGGCCGCGCCGGTGTGGCTGCGAGTCGGGTAGAGCTTGGTCAGGACGGCGGTGCGGGCCCGGGGACCGGCCTCGATCGCCGCGCGCATACCGGCGCCGCCGGCACCGACGATGACGACGTCGTAGCGGTGCTCCTGAATCCGGGATTCACTCATGCCTCCACCTCGCTGCGCTCGGCTCCGGCATGTGTGAAACACGCTGTGTCGATGATTCGTTCGCTGCGCTCACTCATCGGAGTTCGCCTGTTCCTAACTGATGTTGGGGTCGAAGGTGAAGATGACGTAGGTGCCGACGCCCACGATCAGGATCATCGAGATGGCCAGCAGTGTGTTCAGCCAGAACCGGGTCGAGTCCTTGCGCGAGTAGTCCGCGATCACGGTGCGCAGGCCGTTGCCGCCGTGCAGCTGGGCCAGCCAGAGCATGGTCAGATCCCAGAACTGCCAGAACGGGCTGGACCAGCGGCCCGCGACGAAGGCGAAGTTCAGGCGCTTCACGCCGCCGTCGAGCAGCAGCATGATCGTCATGTGGCCGAGGACCAGCACGATCAGCAGCAGGCCGGAGAAGCGCATGAACAGCCACGCGTACTTCTCGAAGTTGCTGTTGGAGCGGGCACGCGGCGAGCGGGGCAGATCCAGGCTCGCGGGCCGGTCATAAGACTTACCGAGAACAGGTGCGCTCATGATTATCAGTGCTCCGTGAACAGGTAGAAGAACTGGCGACCGACGGCCGGAACCACCAGCAGGAACCAGATGGCGAGAATCACCCAGAGCATCGTCTTCTGGTACCTCGGGCCCTTGCCCCAGAAGTCGACCAGGATCACGCGTACGCCGTTGAGCGCGTGGAACAGCACACAGACGACAAGACCCATCTCCATCAGCGCGACGATGGGGTTCTTGTAGGTCTCGATGGCGTGGTTGTAGGTATCGGGGCTGACCCGAACCAGTGCGGTGTCCAAGACGTGCACGAAGAGGAAGAAGAAGATGGTGACACCGGTGATCCGGTGCAGCGCCCAGGACCACATTCCGGGGTCGCCTCGGTACAGCGTCTTCCGCTTCGGCTGTGCCGGAGCTTCTGTCGTGGTCATAGAGTGCGGTGCCTCCAACGTCGTTGATGGACCCGGTTGCAAGTCCGGCGTAGGCGACGTGGATATAAATGCCCAGGTGGCTGCGCTTTGCTGCTCCATCTGGCTCGCGCGGGGCCCGCCGCCGGGAACCTGAACCGATCTGATCTGGACTCTAATCCCCTCGCAATCGCGGAACTAATTCAGCGTGCGGTGCGTTGCGCTACAGTCGAGCGAGTTAGGTTTACCTTTCTTGATGTGTAAAGAGTTCCGCCGTGGCCCTCGCGCGGCATTTGCGGCTCGGCTCGAAAGGGGGGTTCCAGTGTCGGATATCGACTGGAAAACCTTGCGCGACAAAGCAATTCAGGTTATGCGCAATGCCTATGCGCCGTACTCACGGTTTCCAGTCGGCGCTGCGGCTCTCAGTTCCGACGGCCGAATTGTGAGCGGCTGCAATGTGGAAAATGTCTCATATGGATTAGGCCTGTGCGCCGAATGTGTACTCATCGGTAACTTATTCGCGGGCGGCGGCGGGCGTTTGCTGGCTATCTCCGTAACCGATTCCCGGGGCGAAATCCTGATGCCCTGCGGCCGTTGCCGACAGCTGCTCTACGAACACGGCGGACCCGACCTGCAGGTCGACCACAAAGCCGGACCCGTCCCGCTGCGAACCCTGCTCCCAGACGCCTTCGGCCCCGACGATCTGGACGCTGGGCAAACATAGGGTGAATGTCGTCCTCAGCGATCCGCTTCGAACGATGCGCCGATTTCGGCTTCGGTCGACAGCTCGACATCGGTGAGTCGAATCGGCGGTTACGAGGTCGGTTGCGCGGCGATCGATGGGTGTGTGCGTCAGCGCTTCCTCAGACGCCGACTCGATGATGCGCTGAGGCTATCGGAGGTCACCGGCAAGTTCCGGGGCCCGAGCGTGTCCCATGCCAGACTTGCCGGTGTGACGGCACTGGACGCGGTTTCGATCATTACGGCCAAGCGGGACGGCGGGGAGCTGTCGGATGCGCAGATCGATTGGGTGGTGGATGGATTCACCAACGGGGCGGTGGCCGATGAGCAGATGGCGGCATTGGCCATGGCCATCGTCTGGCGTGGTCTGACGCGTCGGGAAACCACGCGGTGGACGAATGCCATGATCGCGTCCGGGCGGCGGATGGACTTCACCGATCTGCCGCGGCCGACCGTGGACAAGCATTCGACCGGTGGGGTGGGGGACAAGATCACCCTGCCGCTGGCGCCGCTGGTCGCCGCGTGCGGTGCGGCGGTGCCGCAGTTGTCGGGGCGCGGGCTGGGGCATACCGGCGGGACGCTGGACAAACTCGAATCGATCCCAGGGTGGCGTGCCGATGTGCCGATGGCACGCATGCGGGAGATGCTGGCCGATCCCGGCATCGGCGCGGTGGTGTGTGCGGCCGGTACCGATCTCGCACCCGCCGATAAGCGGCTGTACGCGCTGCGCGATGTCACCGGGACCGTCGAATCCATACCGCTGATCGCCAGCTCGATCATGAGCAAGAAGATCGCCGAAGGTACTGCCGCCCTGGTCCTCGATGTGAAGGTAGGCTCCGGTGCCTTCCTGAAAACCCTGGACGGGGCGCGCGAATTGGCCACGGCCATGGTCGAACTCGGCACCGACGCCGGGGTACGGACCGTGGCACTGCTGACCGCGATGGACACTCCGCTCGGCCGGACCGCGGGCAATGCGCTCGAGGTCGCCGAATCGGTGGAGGTACTCGCGGGCGGTGGCCCCGCCGACGTCGTCGAGCTGACGCTCAGCCTCGCCCGCGAGATGGTTGCCCAGGCCGGACTCGATATCGACCCGGCCGACGTCCTCGCCGACGGCCGTGCGATGGACCATTGGCGCGCCATGGTCGCGGCTCAAGGCGGCGATCCGGACGCGCCCCTGCCACGCGCCGAGCACACCGAGACCGTGCGGGCCGCGCAAAACGGTGTGCTCACCAGCCTCGACGCGATGGCAGTCGGCATCGCTGCCTGGCGACTCGGTGCAGGTCGAGCCCGCCAAGGCGACCCCGTCCAATTCGGCGCGGGCATCGAAATGCACGCCAAGCCAGGCGATCCCATATCCGCAACCCAACCCTTGCTCACCCTGCACACCGACACCCCGGAAGCCTTCCCCGCCGCCCTGGCCGCCCTCGAAAACTCCATCACCATCGAAACCTCGCCCCCACCGCAATCCCCCTTGGTCCTGGACCGCATCACGACCTGACAGTCCAGCCGCGCCACGTCCCGCAGTTCACTCGGCACGCACTCGCCTGAACGCACGAACTCACTGTTCGCTTCGGCACGCGGGAATACTCCCGAATACATGAGCTCGCCTGACCCAGCCTGGGCGGACCACTGCGCCGGTGCGTGTGGCTAGTGGGTGCAAAACCGACCGATACGTTGATTATTTGCTGGTCAAAGAGGCTTTCCAGGTGGCAAATCGCGGCTCGAGCAGGGCTGTCGCAGGTTATGTGGTGGCCGGGGTGGTGGAGAGCGCAATCACAGCCGCATGCAGGGGGCGGTGCGGCTAACGTGTGTTCATGACAGGACCGATGCCTTTGACCCTTGCCTCGATCCGCCAAGCTCCCAAGGCGCTGCTGCACGATCATCTCGATGGTGGTCTGCGGCCCGCGACGGTTTTGGAGCTCGCCGCCGATTGCGGTTACGACGACCTACCCGCCGATAACGAGACCGAACTGGCGGCATGGTTCCGCGATGCGGCCGACAGCGGTTCGCTCGAGCTCTATCTGGAAACCTTCGCGCATACCGTCGCGGTCATGCAGACCCCCGAGGGCCTGCGCCGCGTGGCTCGGGAATGTGCGGAAGACCTCGCCGCCGACGGTGTGGTGTATGCCGAGGTCCGCTTCGCTCCCGAACAGCATCTGGAGCGTGGCCTGACCCTGGACGAAGTGGTCGAGCACACCCTCGCCGGATTCCGCGAGGGTGCGGCGGTCGCGGCCGAGGACGGTCGCCCGATCGTGGTGATCTGTCTGCTCACCGCCATGCGGCATGCGGCGCGCTCGCGCGAGATCGCCGAACTCGCGGTGCGCTGGCGCGATCGCGGCGTCGGTGGTTTCGATATCGCGGGCGCGGAGGCGGGGTTCCCGCCGAGCCGCCACCTGGACGCCTTCGAATACATGCGCGCCAATAGTGCGCATTTCACCATTCACGCGGGTGAGGCGTTCGGACTGCCGTCCATCCACGAGGCGCTGGCATTCTGCGGCTGCGATCGGCTCGGCCACGGTGTGCGGATCACCGACGACATCACCGTCCCCGGCGCCATCGAGGATGCGAAACTCGGACTCGTCGCGAACTACGTGCGGGATATGCGAATTCCGCTCGAGCTCTGTCCGTCGTCGAATGTGCAGACCGGCGCGGTCCCGTCACTCGACAAGCATCCGTTCGACCTGCTGGCCCGGCTGCGTTTCCGCGTCACGGTCAATACCGACAACCGCCTGATGAGCGATACCAGCATGAGCCAGGAGATGCTCAAGCTGGTCGACACCTTCGGTTACGGCTGGAGCGATCTCGAACGCTTCACCATCAACGCCATGAAGTCCGCGTTCATCCCGTTCCCCGAACGCCTGCGCATCATCGACGACATCATCAAGCCGGGTTACGCCGTCCTGCTCGGGTAGCTCCTACTTCTCCTGCGTGAGCCGGGACTCGAAATTGCGTTCCAGATCCCGCCAGCTCTGGGCCTCCGCGGTGAACGGCGGGTTCGGGGCCAGGCGGGTCGGGTCCGGGTTCAGCAGGTAGGAGACATACCAGCCGAGCGGAGTGGACTGCGCCAACGCCTGCTCCACCGTATCGTCGTCGGCGTAATCGGCTGCGTCGGTGAACAATTCGACCGCGAGATCGAGCTGTTCGATATCGACCGCCTCCGGGCCCTCACCCAGATCGTCGGCGAGACCAGGCAGGACGTAGACGTTCTCATCGGTCACCTCGACCTCGAGTGATCCGTCGACGGCGGCGGTCTGCACATCGGTGTACGTGCTCACCCGCGCCAGATCGTGCTCGTGGTCATCGGCCAAGTAGCGGGCCAGCGCACGCTCGGAGCCGAAAACCGTGATTGCTCCGTCCTTGCCCAGGAAGATCGGCTCGTCGTCGAGATAACAGCGCAGCGTGAAGTAGCTGCCGTCGGAGGTTACGATCTTGACCGGGTCGATGCCGACCTCATGCCAGAACGAGTCGTCTTCGTCTTCGTCTTCGTCTTCCTCGTCTTCGTCGTCCGCATCGAGGTCGACGGATTCGAACTCCTCGTCCTCCTCGCTGTCGGCGGCGTCATCGGCGTCGACGACGTTCTCCTCCGCGGCCAGCAGTTCGGCCTCCGCGACCGCGACCGCCTCCGCATCGACCTCAGGGGTCCGCACCACGGAGTCGATGGCGTCGAGGACGTCGTCCCAGCCCTTGGCGATGGCGGCGCCGATCTGATCCCACAGCTCCTCGCCGTCGCGCCCGACGAAGGCGCTCACGCCGCTGGCCAGTGCGCCGACCACCGGATGGGAGCCGAAGAACTTGGTCACCGTCTCCAGCTCGCACACCTCACCGATATTGCGCACCATGCTGAGCGTGTCGTCGAGCTCGGTGATGGTATCGACATCGGGATCGCTCGCAACCAGCTCCGGCACCCCGACCAGGTCGAAGGTGAAGTTCTCCTCCGGCTCCAGTTCCGCCGCCGACAGCCCGGCCACGACCTTCCACGCCGGATGGTCCACGAGATCGTTATCGGAGTTGGTCCGGATGAATGCGGCCAGCTCCGCGACGGTCTCGAAACCGTAGAGGGAGTCCTCATGTCCGAGGAACGCCTCCCACTCGTCGTCACCGTCGCGCCAGCGCGGTGCCCACAGGGTGACGAGATCGCCGTCGGTCAGGCCGAGCTCGATCGGGACGATGTCTCCAGAAGCCATGTGCGGAAGCCTATCGACCTTCCGTGTCAGTGACTATCCGGCCCGCCCCCAACGCTTCCGGGTGCACCCTCCGGCGCCCCGGCGAATGACTCGTTCAGTGTCGCAACGACCTTCGATCGCTGTGCGCCGGCGTCCTCGGCGGCCTGGCGACAGGCCCATATGATCAGCTGACCGACCTCGGTCGGCGGCAACGAGGTGACCGACTCCGACAGACTCAGCGCGACCAGGGCGCCGTCGCTGTTCACCTCTACGCTGACCGTGCCGTCCTCGGTCCGGAACCGGCCGTGCACCTGCTTCAGGCCGTACAGTGCGGCTTCGAGCGCTTCCAGTTTCGCTGTCGCGTTGGCGACCAGCGCGTCCATTTCCGCACTCATACCTGCGCCTCGCTAGCGCTCAGCTCCGGCATGAGCGCGAGCGCGCCTGTGTTCATGATTCGTTCGCTCCGCTCACTCATGTACCTGCGCCTCGCTAGCGCTCAGCTCCGGCATGAGCGCGAGCGCGCCTGTGTTCATGATTCGTTCGCTCCGCTCACTCATGTACCTGCACCTCGCCAGCGCCCGGCTCCAGCATGACTGCGATCGCAGGTGTGTCTATTGTTCGCTCGCTCAGCTCGATCAAACCGGCCTCATCCAGCTCGTCGGTCCTGTGTCCGCGTCATCGATCCGGTCCAGTTCGTCCACCGCGGCCTGGCGCGTCGGCAGGCCGAGCTTGTCCAGGATGTCGGCGGGCATCCCCGCCTCGGCGAGCAGCTCGCGGCGGCGGGCGCGCGCGGCGACAGTGGAGCGCTTGGTCAGTCGCAGGATCTCGTCGGCCAGAGTCTGTGCGCCATAACGGTATTCGCTGCGCTCGAACTTGATCTCGATCGGCATGCCCTGGTCCGTGGCACGGACCGAGATGGTGCCCGATCGATTGGTGCTCGACGCCACCGTGACATTAGGTATCGGTGGGGTCTGGGGCTGGGACATTATTCGTTCGCTCCGCTCATTTATGAGGTCGGCCGGTAGAAGCCATGGAAGTTCATGCCCATGTTGTCGGTTCGAATCGAGCTGATCTGGACCGGATTACCGGCCTCGACGAACTGCCCGTTGCCGATCACCATCGCGACGTGGCCGTCCCATACTGCGAGATCCCCCGGCATCAGATCGCCCGGCGACACCTGCATATGGCCATTGCCCTGTTCCTGCGCCAGCCTGGGCAGATCGACACCGGCCTCGCCGTACGCGTATTTGGTGAGACCGCTGCAATCCAGTCCGGAGCCGGGCGTATTGCCACCCCACACATAGGGGGTGCCGACCGCGCCGATGGCTGCCTTGACGGCGGTCGCCGCCTTTTCGTTCGGGGCCGCCACGACACTGCCGTCGGGCAGGGTGACCTTCACTCCCTTGCCGGAGGCCGACGACTGCCCGGTCGTGCTGCTGGTACTCGGTTTGGACGTCGACGCCGTGCTCGCGGTCGTCGTGCTGGCCTTGCTCGCGGTGCTCATCAGGCTGCTGAGCATGCTGCCCGCACCGCTCGCGATTGTGCCCACCGTCGAAGACAGTTGCGACGCACCCTGCGTGGCGGCGCTTACTGTGCCTGCGACATTGGACAGCGACGGCGTCGACGGCGCGGGAGTCAGCTCGGTCATCGACGCGGTCTGGGTATCCAGTTCATTGCGTACGCGGCCGACCACATTCAGCCCCTGACCGATGTGGTCGATCGCGGAGCCGACGAGCACGGTCAGCCCTTCCGGCGTCGCCAGTGCCGGGCCGAGGCCGGTGGCTTGGTTCACGAACGACTGGACGATCCCGTTCAGCTCCTTCTGACCCGTTTCGACCTGGGCGGCAGCCTGATTCACGACGGTAGCCATATCGTTGCCGCGGTCGGAAATGGTAGCGGCGGAGGTCTGCACCCGTAGGGCCTTCGCGGTGACAGAATCGGCGGCCGCGCCGTCCCACGCGTTGTTCACCTGGTCGATGCTGTTGCGGCCGAGCGCGTGTACTTGGTCGATGGCGGTCGAGGTGGAGGTCAGTGCGTCGGACGGCCCGCCGGTGGGTAGGACGCCGGAGCCGAAGCTGGAGAGCAGGTCGAGCAGTGGCTGGACCAGGACGCTGACATCGATCACCGCGTCATCCGTCCAGTCCGGTGGCGCGCAGCCCGGCGGCATTGTTCAGGTCGGTTTCCTCGAGCACGACGGCGGAACTGGCAGCCGCACCGCCCATGCTCGCGAGCACCGCGGACAGCTGACCGATCGAGGCGACATGCCCGGCGTGCGCGGCGGCGTAGGCGGCCATGAAGTCGCCGCCGATCAAGCCCATGATGGGGCCGAGGAGAGTGGGATCGGCGGCCGCGGCGCTCACTCCGGCGGCGGCGAGATCACCGGACATCGCCGCGGCGGTCGCGCCGTAGGCGGTGATGCCCGCGGTGTCGGCCGACATCTTTCGCATAGTGCTTTCCCCCATCTGTCGTTCCCAGGCAGAGTACGTCATCCACCTAGTTCGACGCGCCGCCTTACCAATCGGTTCCAGCTGTTCGAAAAAAATTCGGGTGGAGGTTCGCCGCCGAACTCGTCTTCGACCTTATCGTTCCCTCATGCGCACGCACACCGTGGACCATCCACTCGCCGCCGCCCTGCTGACCACGATGCGCGATGCGAGCACATCGAATCCGGCCTTCCGTGCGGCGCTGCGCGATCTCACCGGAATTCTGATCTACGAGGCCTTGCGCGATGCACCGGTGATCCACTTCCCGATCACCACGCCCGTGTCCGACACGGAGGGAACGCGATTGGCGCAGCCGCCACTGTTGGTTCCGGTGTTGCGTGCCGGACTCGGTATGGTCGACGCGGCCGCCGAGCTGATCCCCGATGCCAGGGTCGGCTTCGTCGGCATCGCCCGCGACGAAACCACCCATCAGCCGGTGCCGTACATGGAATCGCTGCCCGCCGACCTGTCCGAGACGCCGGTCTTCGTACTCGACCCGATGCTGGCCACCGGCGGTTCGATGCGCCACACCCTGCAACTGCTCGCCGCTCGCGGTGCGACCGACATCACTGCGGTCTGTGTCGTAGCCGCCCCCGAAGGTATTGCCGCCCTTACGGATTCAGGTCTGCCAGTGCGTCTGGTCACCGCCGTCGTCGATGCGGGCCTCAACTCCGACGCGTACATCGTTCCCGGTCTGGGCGACGCGGGGGACCGGCAATTCGGCCCCCGCTGACCGATCAGCGCGGCCGGGCGAACAACAGCGCGTCGCAGAACGCGCGGAGGTCGGTGAGACGGTGTGCCGCTGCGGATCGTGCGGCGGCGAGTGCGTGCCGGGTGGCGACCGGTTCGACCACCTCCAGGTAGCACTTGAGTTTCGGCTCCGTGCCCGAAGGGCGCACCACGATACGGGCGCTGGCCCCCTCGAAAATCAGTGCGTCGGTGTGCATTCGACCGCGCGCCTGGAGCAGATCGGTGTATTCGACCGGCTCGCCCGCGATTTCGTCGGGCGGGGCGGTGCGTAGCCGATCCACCAGATCCGCGGCGGCCGCGGGGTCGGGTAGCCGCAGGGCGACCTGGTCGGTGACGTGGAGCCCGAATTCGACCGCGTAGTCGTCGAGTTCGTCGGCGAGGGTGCGGCCCGCGGCCTTCAGACGGGCCACGAGATCGGCGGCGAGCACCGCCGCGGAGATACCGTCCTTATCGCGGACCGTGGCCGGGTCCACGCAGTGACCGATGGCCTCCTCATAGGCGTAGACCAGACCGTCGCCCGCGCGGGCCAGCCATTTGAAACCGGTCAGCGTTTCCGCGTACCGCGCCCCGCGGGCGGCGGCGAGTTTCGAGAGCAATCGCGACGACACGATGGTGGTCGCCACCAATGCATCCGGCCGCGCGGTCCGCAACACGCAAGCGCCGAGCAGCACACCGGTTTCGTCGCCGCGCAGCATGCGCCAACCGCCATCGCCGTCCGGAATTCCGATGGCGCAGCGGTCGGCATCCGGATCGAGCGCGATAGCGAGGTCCGCGTTGATCCGGGTGGCGGTGGCGAGCAGAAGGTCGGTGGCGCCGGGCTCTTCGGGATTCGGGAAGGCGACGGTCGGGAAGTCGGCATCGGGTGCGAATTGCGCACCCACCACGTGCACATGGTGAAATCCCGCTGCGGCAAGGGCCGCCACGGCGGTATCGCCGCCGACCCCGTGCAGCGGTGTCAACGCGATCCGGATATCGGCACGTTGGCCGGGACCGCCGATCGATTCGGGCAGCCGGGCCACCCGATCGATATAGCGGCGCACCACGTCATCGGCCGCCGGTGTGACAGGCATGCGGGCGATCGACTCGGTGACGGCCTCGATGCAGCGCTCGATCTCGGTGTCGGCCGGTGCGATCAGTTGCGAACCGCCGTCGAGATAGACCTTGTAGCCGTTGTCGGTCGCGGGATTATGCGATGCGGTGATCTGTACTCCCGCGACGGCTCCCAGCTCACGCACCGCGAATGCGACGATCGGCGTGGGCAGCGGGCGTGGCAGCAGTGTCACCGGAAAGCCCGCGGCGGCAAAGATTTCCGCGGTCGCGATGGCGAATTCGGCGGAGCCGTGCCTGGCGTCGCGTCCGATGACCACCGCGCCGCCGCCGAGACAGCGACCGCGCAACCAGTCCACCAGTCCGGCGGTGGCCCGGCTCACCGTGTCCGGGTTCATGCCGTCGGGCCCGTCGCGCAGCGGCCCACGTAGCCCGGCGGTGCCGAAGCGCAGCATCTAGAGCCGTTCCAGTACGCCGCGCAGCAGTTTGCCGAGGCGCGGTGCGGCCGCATGTCCTTCTGCCAGTACCTCGGCGTGCGAGAGGTGCGCACCCGTGACGCCCGCGGCGAGATTGGTGACCAGCGAGATGCCGAGCACTCGGGCCCCGAGCGCGCGCGCCGCGATCACCTCGAGCACCGTCGACATGCCGACCAGATCCGCGCCGATGGTGCGCAGCATCCGGATCTCGGCCGGAGTCTCGTACTGCGGTCCGGTCAGACCCGCGTACACGCCCTCGGCCAGGCTCGGATCGATTTCCCTTGCCAGCGCACGCAATTCGGGATCCCACGCGTCCACCAGATCGACGAAGGTCGCGCCCGCCAGCGGCGTGCGGCCGGTGAGATTGAGATGATCGCTGATCAGCACCGGCTCACCGACGCGCAGTCCGTCCCGGATCCCGCCCGCCGCATTGGTGAGCACGACAGTGTCCGCACCCGCCGCGATCGCCGCGCTCACCGGATGTACCACATCGCTCGGCTGATGACCCTCGTACAGATGCTGCCGCCCCATCAGCAGCAGTACGGGCGTGTTGTCGACGGCGACCGAATGCACCGTCCCGATATGCCCTTGCGCACTTGGCGTCCCGAATCCGGGCAGCTCCGGCATAGGCACCGAAGCCGTCGGCGTCCCGATCTCCGCGGCTGCCTCCTGCCACCCCGACCCGAGCACCACCGCAACCCGGTGCCGCTCCACTCCCGTGCGTTCGGCAATCGCCCTCGCGGCCTGTTCGGCAAGCATGCCGTCACGATAGCCGTGTTTGATTTGCCGCGCCTGCGGCTCGGCGTGTTCGCGGCCACCTGGTGTCTCGCGTCCGGCCCTTCCGAGCGACCTGCGAGCAGTCGCCAGCGGATGCCGTCGAGACTCGAGACTTACGAACGGCGGCTCGGCAGCTGCGGCTGTCGAGCCGCTGTGTACCGATAAGGGACTACTCGGTCGAGGGCGTTGTCGCATGCGCTTCGACAGCTCGGACGCGAGACGGGCCGCGAACTCCGCGCCCGCAAGACTCGCTTCGCTGGGGCCAGGATGAGCAGCGACGCTCGCGGCCGCGGACCTGCCGACGATTTGCTACCCGCGAGTAGGTATTCCGTCGCGTACTCGTTACGCTGCACGCATGCCGTATCTGGAACGCGCAGGGGATGTGTTCGTCGTTTATCTCGGGAACGAGGGGCAGGCCGACAGTGAGAACCGTTTCCATCCGGATTGGATCGATGCGTTCCACGGGCTGTTGGACCAGGTGGAGGCGTCCGAGGGGCCGGCAGCGCTGGTGACCACGGCGACTGGGAAGTTCTACAGCAACGGGCTCGATACCGATTGGCTGTTCGGCAACCTGGACCGGATGCACGGCTACCTCGACCGGGTGCACAGCATCTACTCCCGGCTGCTGACTTTCCCGCTGCCGACGGTCGCCGCCGTCAACGGGCACGCTTTCGGGGCGGGCGCCATGCTCGCCACCTCGCACGATTTTCGAGTGGTGCGCGCCGACCGTGGCTTCTGGTGTCTGCCCGAGGTGCACCTCGGCATGCCGTTCACTGTCGGCATGAACGCGCTGCTCACCGAGCGCCTGACCAACCAGGTCTGCGTACAGGCCATGACCGCCGGACACCGCTTCGCCGCCGATGAGGCCATCAGCGCGGGAATTGTCGATGCGAAAGCGGATGCTGATATGTTGCTGAATTCTGCGCTCGAGCGCGCGGGTGCCCTCGCGGCAAATCGCAAGCCGAATCTGCCGGTGATCAAGCGGGCGCTGCACGCCAAGGCGCTCGCCGGGCTCGCGACGCCGACCACCCCGGAGAATCTGGCGTTCGCCCCGAAATAACCGCAGCCTGGGCGCAACCCTTGCCGCGCGCGGCGACCTGACCCCCGGACGCAGGACGCGCCCGATCGTCGGCGCAGTGCCAGACTGTGTGCCATGCCACCACCGCGCAGCGGGCACCCCGAATCACAGACGGATATCCACCTCGCGCATCCCGGCGCCGCGGCGGAGGCCGCGATCCTGACCGCGGCGCCCGAACTGATCGAGCTCTCGCATTCGATCCACGCCGAACCGGAGCTGGCGTTCGAGGAAACCCGCAGCGTTGCCAAGACCATCGCACCGCTGGCCGAACGTGGTTTCGCGATCGAGACCGGCATCGCCGACCTGCCCACCGCTTTCCGCGCGACCTATGGATCCGGCGAGCTCACGGTCGCTATCTGCGCCGAATACGACGCGCTGCCCGAGATCGGGCACGCCTGCGGACACAACATCATCGCCGCATCCGCGGTCGGCGCCGGACTCGGCCTCGCCGAGGTGGCCGACGCCCTCGGCATCACTGTCGTGGTCTTCGGGACACCCGCCGAGGAGAGCGGCGGCGGCAAGGTCCTGATGCTGGAGCGCGGTGTCTTCGACGATGTCGCGATGGCGATGATGGTGCACCCCGGCCCCCTCGATATCGTCGATGCGCGCTCGCTGGCGCTGGCCGATCTATCGGTGGTCTTCCACGGCCACGAGGCGCATGCCAGCGCGGCCCCGGAAAAGGGCCGCAATGCGGGCGACGCGGTGACCGTCGCTCAGGTTGCTCTAGGATTGCTGCGTCAACATCTCCAACCCGGGCAGCAACTGCACGGTATAGTCAGCGACGGTGGCGTGGCCCCCAACATCGTGCCCGGACGTGCGGAACTGCTGTATTACCTACGCGCAGTCGACTCCGCATCCCTCGACGATCTGATGCGACGAGCGTCGGCTTGTTTCGAGGCGGGTGCGCTGGCGACCGGCTGCACTCACGAAATCCGGACGATTGCGCCGACATATACCGAGCTGACGCCCGATTCGGGATTACTGTTTGCCTACCGCGAGCAAATCGTCGACTTGGGGCGGGTGCCGATCGCACCGGAACTCGAGGCGCAGCGACCGCTCGGGAGTACGGATATGGGCAACGTCACCAACGTCGTACCGGGCATACATCCGGTCATCGGCATAGATGCCGGTGGGGCGGTGACGCATCAGCCCGGCTTCGCCGCGGCGAGTGTCAACGCTTCGGCGGATCGTGCGGTAACCGACGGTGCGATCGCGCTCGCGCGTACCGCTATCGCCGTAGCCCGCGATCAAGTACATAGGGACAGGTTGTTGCAACGGCTCGTTCAACGACAGGAGGACATTCGGTGAGCATTACCGGCCGCTCCGCGGCGCACGCGACACGCACCGGGACAGCGACGCGCGTGACCATGGGGGGCCAGGGCAGCGCCGCGCAATCGGATATCGCGGCAGCCGGACCGGATGCGGTCGATGCCTGGCTGGCCGAGCACACGGTCGATCTCGTCCAGTGGCGTCGGCATATCCACGCGAACCCGGAGCTGTCCCGCACCGAATTCGCCACCACCGAGTTCGTCTCGGCCTGGCTGACCAAGGCGGGATTGACGCCGCAGAAGATGCCCAACGGCACCGGAGTGCTCTGTGACATCGGTCCGGTGGACGCGCCGCGCATCGGACTGCGCGCCGATATGGACGCGCTGCCACTGCAGGAATTCACCGGACTCAGCTTCGCCTCGACCGTCCCCGGCGTCTCGCACGCCTGTGGCCACGACGCGCACACCACGATCCTGCTCGGCACCGCCCTCGCGCTGGCCGATCAGGAGCTGCCGGTGGGCGTGCGATTCGTCTTCCAGCCCGCCGAAGAGGTGATGCCGGGCGGTGCCATCGATATGGTCGCGGCCGGCGCGATGGAGGGTGTCGACCGGATCTTCGCACTGCACTGCGATCCCCGCCTCGAGGTCGGCCGAGTCGGCATCCGGGTCGGTGCGATCACCTCGGCCGCCGACACCATCGAATTGGTCCTCGATTCGCCGGGTGGGCACACCTCGCGTCCGCATCTGACCAGCGATCTGGTCTACGCCATCGGCACCGTGATCACCGGCCTGCCCGGGCTGCTCAGCCGCCGCATCGACCCGCGTACCAGCACGGTGATGGTCTGGGGTGCGGTCAGCGCGGGCAAGGCGCCCAATGCGATTCCGCAGACCGGCATGCTCACCGGCACTGTCCGCACCGGCGATCACGCGACCTGGTCGCTGCTGGAGCCGATGGTGCGCGAGATCGTGGACGGCCTGCTCGCCCCGACCGGGGTCCGCTACCAGTTGAACTATCGCCGCGGCGTGCCGCCGGTGGTCAACGACGAGCAGTCGACCAGGATGTTCGAGGACGCGATTCGCGCCCTCGGCCCGGACGCACTCGCCGATACGCCGCAGTCCGGCGGCGGTGAGGATTTCTCCTGGTACCAGGAGGAGGTGCCGGGCGCGATGGCACGCCTCGGGGTCTGGGCCGGTCACGGCGAACAGTTGGATCTGCACCAGCCGACCTTCGATCTCGACGAACGCGCACTTGCCGTCGGTGTCCGGGTGCTCAGCAATATCGTGTTGAACGCGGGCTGACGAAGCCATGGAAGCGGTCGACCCGACAAGGTCGGCCGCTTCCGCGTTCGTTCAGCTACCGAAGAATCCGGGTCCGACGTTCTTGCTGTTGCGGGTGCGCAGTGCGTGCACGTATTCGGCGGGCGCGCCGGCCTTTTCCGCCGCATCGGCCATGACGCCGATATAGCGCGCCGAGGGTAGCCCACCCTCGTACGCATCGAGTACGTACAGCCAGGCCAGGATGGGTTCGGATCCGCTGCCCGCACTCGGCGTCACGCGCAGCCGGATCTTGCGGTGGATGCCGAAATCGGAACCTTCCCAGCGGTCGAGGCGCTGCTCGTCCTCGGGGGATACGTCGTAGAGCACGACGAATACCTGCGAACCCGGCTCCTCGACGACGGTGGCCAGCGGGCCCTCCCAGCCTATGTCGTCGCCGCTGAAGGTGAGGCGCCAGCCCTCCAACCAGCCCGTCCCGTACATGGGGGAGTGCGGGCAGCGCTCGAGCATCTGGGACGAGTCCATGTTGGACCCGTAGGCGGCGTAGATCGGCACGACGCAAGGGTATCCAATAACCCGCGCGCAGCGTCTCTATCCCGGCGAGATGACCGTGTGTTCGCCAGCTAACGTTGTGTACCGGCGCCGGAGATCCCGGTCGAACAGCTCCAGCGGAGGTATCCATGACCCGCATAGCGATCATCGGTGGCGGACCGGCCGGTTATGAAGCGGCACTGGTGGCGGCCCAACACGGAGCCACCGTCACCCTGATCGACAGCGACGGCATAGGCGGGGCGTGTGTCCTGTGGGACTGCGTGCCGTCGAAGACCTTCATCGCCTCGACCGGCGTGCGCACCGATCTGCGTCGCGCCCGTGACCTGGGCATTACCCTCGATCCGAGCCAGGCCCAGATCGAAATGGGCGAGGTGAACGCGCGCGTGAAGGCGCTGGCGCTGGCGCAGTCCTCCGATATCCGATCCAAGGTGCAGGCCGCGGGCGTGACGGTGCTGGCCGGACGCGGACAGCTCAGTGGTCCGGCCACCGGGTTGGCCGCGCACCGGGTGCGCGTACTGCTGGCCGATGGCACCGAGGAGTCCGTCGAGGCCGAAGTGGTGTTGATCGCCACTGGTGCGAGCCCGCGCGTGTTGCCCGGCGCCGAGCCCGATGGCGAGCGAATCCTGAACTGGCGTCAGCTCTACGACCTGGAGGAACTCCCGGAGACCCTGGTCGTAGTGGGTTCCGGTGTGACCGGTGCCGAATTCGTCTCCGCGTATACCGAAATGGGTGTGCGAGTGAAATTGGTCTCCAGCCGTGACCGGGTGCTGCCCGGTGAGGACGCCGATGCCGCGCTCGTGCTCGAGGACGCGCTCGCCGAACGCGGTGTCGAGCTGGTCAAGCACGCCCGCGCGGATGCGGTGGAACGCACCGTCGAGGGCATTGTGGTCAAGCTCTCGGACGGCCGCACGGTCACGGGTACGCATGCGCTGATGACCGTCGGCTCGACCCCCAATACCGATGACCTCGGCTTGGAACGGGTCGGCATCGAACTCGACCGCGGTGGGTATCTGCGGGTCGACCGGGTGTCGCGCACCTCGGCACCTGGTATCTACGCGGCGGGCGACTGCACCGGTCTGCTGCCGCTGGCCTCGGTGGCCGCCATGCAGGGCCGCATCGCGATGTATCACGCGCTGGGTGAGGGCGTCAGCCCGATCCGGCTGAAGACGGTCGCCTCGGCCATTTTCACTCGTCCGGAGATCGCGACCGTCGGCGTGAGCCAGACCGCCATCGATAACGGCGAGGTGCCCGCGCGCACGGTGATGCTGCCCTTGAACACCAATCCGCGAGCCAAGATGTCGGGTCTGCGCCGCGGTTTCGTCAAGATCTTCTGTCGGCCCGCGACCGGTGTGGTCATCGGCGGCGTGGTCGTCGCGCCGATCGCCTCAGAACTCATCCTGCCGATCGCGCTCGCGGTCCAGAACAACCTGACCGTCAACGATCTCGCCCAGACCTTCTCGGTGTACCCGTCGCTCACCGGCTCGGTCACCGAGGCGGCCCGGCTTTTGATGCGTCACGACGACCTGGATTAACAGGCGCCTTGGTGGCTTTGCCGCGCTCATAGATCTCACTTGCTGGTGCTCGATTCGGTGATCGAGTGCTGGTGATCGAGTGCTGGTGCTCGATTCGGTGATCGAGTTAGGTTGCCCGAGACCTATTGTCTTGTCTGGACTTTCACCGCGTTGCCAGTCCGCCGCGCATGTGGTTCACTTCCCCGCAGAGATGCGATCGGCGGGCGATCGCGAGGGTTCTGTGTGGGGGGATCGATCCTTTCCAGCGGCAACGGTGAACGCACCGCGTGGTCGTTCGCCGGTCCTCGTTCGTGGACCAAGCGTCTCACCAGGGATATCTGCGTGTGACCCACTCGGTCGCACACGGGAAAGGGATTGCGAAAAGTGAAACATCGTAAGCCGAGTCGGGCGCAGCGAGCGATGGCTAGCACATCGTTGCCACTGGCCACCGCGGCGGCCGTGGCCACGCTCTTCGCTGCGCCGGCGGGGGCAGTTCCGGATCAGCCGAGTACACCGACCACCCCGGCCGCGCCTGCCGATCCCGGCACCGCGGCGCCGACGGATCAGGGCCAGCCGGAGACCACCAAGCCGGAGCCGGGCAAGCCGGAGGCGAAGCCGTCGCCGACGCCGAGCCAGCCGGGTGTCACCACGCCGGATCCGAATCAGATCATGCCGAATCCGCCCAAGGATCCGATGCTGTCCCAGCCGACCCAGCCGGGTGTCACCACCCCGCGCGTCGCGCCGCTGCCGGTGCCGGGACAGGCCGGTCCCGCGCTGCCCGCCGCAGTGCCGGATACGGCCCCCGGCACGGCTCCGAAGCCCGTGCAGCCCGGTACCACCGCGCCTGGTGCGAACACCCAGACCGATCCGAACGCCCGGGCCGCGCAGCAGCCGGAGACCGAAACCCTGGTGCAGCAGCCGCGCTGGGAAGCCCCGCGCTTCCAGCAGGCTCCCGCCGCGCCCGTCGTCGAGATGGACGGGCCGCACCAGGAGATCGGCGCCAATATCGACGGTGGCTCGCTGGCACCCGGCTATGTGGCCAACACCCACCACTTCAACAACGCCTCGGGCTACGTCGGCACCGTCGGCTACCGCACCCCGACCGGTCAGGGCGAGGCCGGTGTGTCGGTCGAATACATCACCGCCAACAGTGTCAAGGTCACCTCCTACACCGGTGGTGAGGGTCTGGCAGACAACAAGACCGAGGTCATCATCGATACCACCCAGGCCAACCTGGCCAAGGCGGCGGTCGAGCAGTGGATTCGGGAACAGCCGGGCGGCGCGGCCGCCCTAGAGGCCGCCGCGCAGGTTAAACTTCCGGTGCCGCCAGGCGAGCTGGCTCCGCAGACGGTCAACGTTGCCGGGGTCACCACCCAGTGGGGTGGGTCGCTCCAGTACTGACACGAGCTGATTCGACGGGTGGGGCGGTCGTTCGCGACCGCCCCACCCGTGTGTCCTGGGGAAAGGATTTGGTGTGGGCTCCGAGGGTGATCGCAGGGATAACGAATCCGACCGGTCGGGGTCGGAATTCGGACCCCCGTTGGGCGATTTCGGACCCCCGTTGGGCGATTTCGGACCCCCATTGGACGATTTCGGTCCGCCGGTCGGTGAATTCGGTCCGCCGACGGGTGCGCAGGCTCGACCGCAGTGGTCGGTGCCGGAGCCTGCCGCTGATCATCCCGAGCTGATCTGGCGTCCCGCCGACGAACCGCCGACGGTGACGCCGCCACCTCCGCAGCACCGCGCGCCGGATTCGACCGTGTTCGGTGACGTACCGCCACCGCCGACGCGGCAACCGCAGCCGCCGACCCGTCGACCCGAACCGCCGGTCGAGCCGGACCCCGACGAGGCCACCGTCCGGCATGCGACACCGGCCACGGGCCAGCGTGACACCTGGTGGAACAGCCCCACCGAATCGGGCGAGGTACCGAAGCCGCCGTCCGAGCCGTCGGGCCTGTCCTGGGCCGACGATCCGATCGCCAAGCGTCTCGCGCCGACGCTGATCTCCGACACCATCACCGCGGCCCCGCGGCACAGTTCGCGCGGCCGGTGGATCGTGCTCGGTGTGCTCGCCGCGATCGTGGTGGTCCTCGCGCTGGTGGTGACCTTCGTCGCGGTCCGCCGCGACGGCAACGGCAGTCCGCAGGTGGCGCCACCCGCACCGCCGAGCACCTCGGCCGCGCTGAGCTGCCCCGCGAGCAAAGATGGCAAGGTGACGCGCGGCAACGGGCAGGGCGACACCGCGAGCGGCGCCGGTGCGATCCTCGGCTTCCAGTACGAGTTCTACGTCGACCGCAGCGGTGAACGCGCGCGCAGGTTCGTCGCGCCGGATGCCGAGAATGTGTCGACGGCCGAGGTTATCCAGCGGGCCATCAACGAACAGATCCCGGTTGGCACCACACACTGCCTGCGGATTGCCGAGGCGGCCGCGGACACCTTCGAGGTGGACCTCACCGAGCATCGGCCCGACGGCACGACCAATGTCTACCGGCAGACCATCATCACGGTGGTCCGAGACGGCAAGACGGTGATCTTCGCGATCCGGGAGCGCGCCTGAGTTCTCAGATCATGGGATGAATATTTCACAATTTGGTAGCGGTGTGGGACAGTGGGGTTTCGCGTACCGTGGCGTTCCCTCGGAGGTTTCCATGTCGCCGACCGATCCACCGCTCGCGGCCAAGCTGGGCGGACTGAAGAGTTCGGCGATTCGTGATCTGCTCAAGCTGACCACGCGCGACGAGGTGATCAGCCTCGCGGGTGGTCTGCCGGATGCGGAGTTGATGCCACGGGAACGTCTCGCCACGGCGGCCGATGCGGCGCTGCGCGGTTCCGCGGTGTTGCAGTACACCGAGTCGCCCGGTTGGGCTCCGCTGCGCGATGTGCTGCGTCAGCGGGAGTCGGCCAAGCTCGGCCGCTCGGTGGGGTTCGACGAGGTGTTCGTGACCCATGGATCGCAGCAGGCGCTTTCGCTGCTCGCCGAGGTGCTGCTGGATCCGGGTGCGCTGGTGGTCGTCGAGGATCCGGCGTATGTCGGGGCGCTGCAGGTGTTCCGGGCGGCCGGTGCGCGAATTGTCGCGGTGCCCTTGGATGCCGAGGGTATGCGGCTGGAGGTGCTGAAGGAGCTGCTTGCATGCGGTGAGCGGCCGGCGGTCGTGCATACGGTGAGCAATTTCCACAATCCGGGTGGCGTAACCATGAGCCCGTCGCGTCGTCGCGAGTTGGCCGAACTCGCCGATACCCACGGCTTCTGGGTGATCGAGGACGATCCGTACGGTGAGCTCTGGTTCGATCAGCCTTCGCCCGATCCTGTGGCAACCTACTCCCGCAATGTGATTCGGCTCTCCAGTGCCTCGAAGATCCTCGCGCCCGCGCTGCGGGTCGGCTGGATGGTGGCGCAGGAACGGATCTGTCGCGCGGTCGAATTGCTGAAGCAGGGTGCGGACCTGTGCGGTTCGGCGCTGACCCACCAGATCGCCGCCGACCTGCTCACCGACGAAACCTGGCTGACCGGCCACGTCGACACCATCCGCACCGCATACGGCGACCGCGCCAAGGCGCTCGTGCACGCCGTGCGCACCCGCTTCGGCGACCGCGTCACCTGCACCGACGCCGCCGGTGGCATGTTCGTATGGGCCGATTTCACCGACGGCACCGATACCGATCAACTGCTGCCCCGAGCCTTGGCGCACGGCGTGGCCTTCGTCCCCGGTTCGGCCTTCGCCGTCGACACCGATTACAGCCACTCGATGCGCATGTGCTTCACTACGTTCGACCCGCCGGCGCTGGAAGCTGCGGTCGCCCGGATGGCCAGAGCTGCTGAGCAGTTGAGGGCCACTGCACGCGGCGACTGATTTCGTCAGCACGTGGATAACTCGTCAGGTACGACCAAGCGCCGCTGCGCACTCCGCCGCCGGACCGCGCCGTGACCCTCGGCGCGGCCGACGACCGGCTAAATATTCGGGGAGGCGGGGGAGCCGACCCAGTTGTAGGTGCGCTCCACGGCCTTATTCCAGGCGGCGAGATGGGTTTCGCGGTCCGTGGCCGACATCGCGGGCCGCCAGGTCTTATCCGCGGCCCAGTTGGCGCGGATGTCATCGGTGCTCTCCCACAGACCGACGGCGAGTCCGGCCGCATAAGCCGCACCCAGCGCGGTGGTTTCATTGACGACCGGACGGACCACCGGCACATCGAGAATATCGGACTGGAACTGCATCAGCAGATCATTGCCGACCATTCCGCC
Organism: Nocardia citri; assembly: GCF_054065835.1. Lineage (NCBI taxonomy): Bacteria > Bacillati > Actinomycetota > Actinomycetes > Mycobacteriales > Nocardiaceae > Nocardia > Nocardia citri. The sequence continues at coordinate 96,235 of NZ_JBSUQM010000011.1, read as the reverse complement.
GTCGACCTTGAGCGTGGTCAATTCCAGCCGCAACTGCTGGGATTCGGCGTCCGCACGCATCGCGTCCATGACCTCGCGCGTCTGAAAGGCGGTGGACTCCAACACCGCTCGCGCCAGATGCGCCTTGTTGACGAAGCGGGTCAGGCCCGCGATGACACCGCGGGCATCCGGGCGCCAGCGCGGCGCGAAGAGACCGGAGAACGCGGGGACGATGTAGGCGCCGCCATTGTCCTCGACGCTGCGCGCCAGCGGTTCGATCTCATCGGCGGCGGAAATGATGCCGAGATTGTCCCGGAACCATTGCACCAGTGAGCCGGTCACCGCGATGGAGCCCTCCAGCGCGTAGACCGCCGCCTCGCCGCCGAGCCGGTAGCAGACGGTGGTGAGCAGGCCGTGCCTGCTGAATACCGGAGTGGTTCCGGTATTCAGCAGCATGAAATTGCCGGTGCCGTAGGTGTTCTTGGCCTCGCCGGGCGACAGACAGGCCTGGCCGAAGGTCGCCGCCTGCTGGTCGCCGAGAATGCCCGCGACGGGTATGCCCGCCAACGGACCGGAGCCGATCTCCGCGTATATCTCCGACGAGCTGCGGATCTCGGGCAGCATCGACTGCGGTATCCCGAATTCCGTGCAGATCCGCGAATCCCATTGCAGGGTCCGCAGATCCATCAGCATAGTGCGCGAGGCATTGGTCACGTCGGTGATGTGCTGACCGGTGAGATTCCACAGCACCCAACTGTCGATGGTGCCGAAACACAGCTCACCGGCCTCGGCCCTGCCCCGCGCACCCTCGACATTGTCGAGAATCCAGCGCAGTTTCGGGCCGGCGAAGTAGGTGGATAGCGGCAGACCGGTGCGGTCCTGATAGCGCGTCGCACCGAATTCGCCGCCCAGTTCGGTGACCAGACGGTCGGTGCGGGTGTCCTGCCAGACGATCGCATGATGAATCGGCTTGCCGCTGGCCCGATCCCACACCACGGTCGTTTCGCGCTGATTGGTGACGCCGATCGCGTTGATCTCGTCGGCGGCGATGCCGGTGCTTCGAAGTACCTCGCCGAGCACGAATTCGGTATTGCGCCAAATGGTTTCGGGATCATGCTCGACCCAGCCCGGCCGCGGAAAGATCTGTTCGTGTTCGCGCTGCGCGACACCGACGACGCGGCCCTGTCGGTCGAAGATGATGCACCGACTCGAGGTCGTGCCCTGATCAATGGCGGCCACATAGCGACGCATTCGTGCAGGCTACTAAAACCGACGTGGCGCGCGGCGGAAACCGCGGAGAGCATTGTGCGTCACATCGCGGCCAGCGGGTTTTCGGACTAGTCTCAGTATCGGTTACCGGCGGGTAGCACCAGTTATCGGCTGCGGGCGACACGGCGTCGGACCCGACAGGGGATCGTCGCCGATTCCCCTAGCCTGTACAACAGAACACCGCCCCCTTACTGAGCAGCTCGATCGTGTGCCCGAAAGACCACAAACGTCGTCTACACCCCGATGCCGGCTGGAGGAGTCGACCATGACCAAGAAACCGGAATCGCAGTTCCTTGGCCCCGAACAGCGAGCGGCGGCATGGGAGCGCTTCGGTAAGGACCACTTCGACATGGTCGTCGTCGGGGGCGGTGTGGTCGGATCGGGTATCGCGCTCGACGCGGCTACGCGCGGTCTGAAGGTCGCGCTGGTCGAGGCGCGCGATCTCGCCTCCGGTACCTCGAGCCGGTCCTCGAAGATGTTCCACGGCGGACTGCGCTACCTGGAGCAACTGGAACTCGGATTAGTGCGCGAGGCATTGCGGGAGCGCGAACTGTCCCTCGCCACGCTCGCACCGCATCTGGTGAAACCGCTGCGCTTTCTCTACCCGCTGACCCACCGGGGCTGGGAACGCCCGTACGTGGCCGCCGGGCTGGTGCTCTACGACACCATGGGCGGCGCGAAATCCGTTCCCGGACAACAGCATCTATCCCGACACGGTGCGCTGCGGCTGGCACCCGGGCTGCGCCCCGACGCGCTGGTCGGCGGCGTCAGCTATTACGACACGGTCGTCGACGATGCCCGCCACACCATGACCGTCGCTCGCACCGCCGCGCACTACGGTGCGGTTATTCGTACGTCTACCCAGGTCGTCGGCTTCCTGCGTGAGGCGGACCGAGTTGTCGGGGTGAAAGTGCGCGATAGCGAGGACGGCTGCACCGGCGAAATCCGCGCGCATGTGGTGATCAACGCGACCGGCGTGTGGACCGATGAGGTCCAGGCGCTCTCACACAATCGTGGCCGCTTCCACGTGCGCGCATCCAAGGGCGTGCACATCGTGGTGCCGCGCGACCGCATCGTCAGCGATACCGCGATCATCCTGCGCACCGCGACCTCGGTGCTGTTCGTCATCCCGTGGGGCGCGCACTGGATCATCGGCACCACCGACACGGACTGGAATCTGGATCTCGCCCATCCGGCGGCGACCAAGGCCGATATCGATTATCTGCTGGACCGGGTCAACCAGGTGCTGGTCACTCCGCTCACGCCCGCCGATATCGACGGCGTGTACGCAGGTCTGCGGCCTTTGCTTGCGGGAGAAAGCGATTCGACCTCCAAGCTTTCGCGCGAGCACGCTGTCGCCCGGGTCGCGCCCGGACTTGTCGGCATAGCGGGCGGTAAGTACACCACCTACCGGGTGATGGCCTATGACGCGGTCGATGAAGCGGCGCAGGACATTCCGGCGCGCGTTTCGCCGTCCATCACCGAGAAGGTGCCGCTGCTCGGTGCCGACGGCTATTTCGCGCTGATCAATCAGACGGTCCAACTCGCCGAGGCATACGGTGTGCATCCGTACCGGGTCAAACATCTGCTCGATCGCTACGGCTCGCTGATCGACGAGGTTATGGCGATGGCCGACGGCAAACCCGAACTGCTGCAACCGATTATGGACGCACCGTCGTATCTGCAGGTGGAGGCCGTCTACGCGGCCGCAGCGGAGGGCGCGCTGCATCTGGACGACATTCTGGCCCGCCGGACCAGGATCTCCATCGAATACTCGCACCGCGGCGCGAACTGCGCCGAACAGGTGGCCCGGTTGGTCGCACCGATCCTCGGCTGGGACGAGGACGAAATCGACTGGGAGGTAAGCACTTACCAGGCCCGCGTCGATGCGGAGGTGCACTCCCAGACCCAGCCGGACGACCGCTCCGCCGATGCCCTGCGCATCGCCGCCCCCGAACCGCGCCCGGAAATCCTGGAACCGGTCCCGTTGGACAGCTGAGATTTAGTCGACGGCTGGTGGCGGCAGCACAATCGAGGCGATCGTGCCGCCACCCGCGGCCGGTTCCATCGTCGCGGTGCCGCCGTGCAATTCGGCGATCCACGCCACCAGCGCCAGCCCGATCCCGCTGCCCCGCCCCCCGCTGACCCCGCGGGTGAACGGACTGCTCGACAGCTGAGGATGCAAACCCGCACCATGGTCACGCACGCTGACCCGGCCATCGGCGACATGAATTTCCACTGGCGCACCGCGGTTGACCGCCCCGTGCGTGATCGCGTTCTCGATGAGATTGCGCACCGCGAGGCTCAGCAGATTCGGATCCCCGGTCACCACACTGGGATCGGCCCGCAGCACGATATCGGCCTGCGGGAATTCCTCGACCACCGATTCGGTGAGCTGATCGAGCAGCAACTGCACCTGCTCCATGGTGGTGATACCCGACTGCATACGCGCACGCGCCAATAATCCCGCGACGATCCGTTCCATCCGACTGCCCAATGCCCTGGCATCGACCAGCGCTCGCTCGACCTCGTGCGGATTACGGCGGCGCGGTGCGGTGACCAATCCGAGAGTCGTGAGCGGCGTACGCAATTCGTGTGCGGCATCGCCGAGGAAACGCTCCTGCTCTTCGAGCAGCACAATGGCCTGTCGCATGCTCCGGCTCGAGAGCAGATGTCCGGCCATCGCGGACAGCGCGACGAGCGTGAGCCCGCCGACGACGAGTCCCCAGATCAGCAGCGCCCGATCACGGTCGAATGCACCGGGATTCGTGCCCGCGATAACCACGGCCTTCGTCTCGGAATCCTCCCAGGTGATGGGTGTCGCCGCGATACGGACCGGGCGGCCCGCGCCGTCGTATCCGTCGCGGAAGAGGGTCTGCCCGGCCAGGTCGGCGTCATCGGCGAGGCCGGCCACGCCGTCATCCTTGGGCAGCCAGGAGCGCAGATGCGCGAAATTCTCCTGCCACTTGCCATTTCCGCGCGCGCTGAGCACCACCACCGCGACCTCGCCATTGGCGAGCACGTCGTTCTCGAGCTGGCTGATGTCGATGGTTTCCTCGCCCTCGGGCAGGTCGACGGCGCGAAAGAGTCCGCTCACCACCCGATCGAGGGAATCGTCGAGCGCGGTCTCCCGCGAGCGGGCATCGATGGTCGCCGCGACGATGCCGAGAATGATCAGACAGGTCGCGGTGATGGCGGTGATCAGGGCGGTGAGCAGCCAGCGGGTGCGGCGGAGGCGGGCCACGGCGGGGCGGGCATCCGCCGTGGAAATCACGGTTAGAATGAGTCAGTTCCGATCAGGAATCCGGTGCCGCGCACGGTCTCGATCACCGGTGGTGCACCGAGCTTGCGACGCAGCTGCGCTATGACGGCGTCGACGACATTCGATGCGGGTTCGGCCATTTCGTCCCAGCAGCATTCGATGAGCTCCGAACGCGAGACGACGCTGTCCGCGCGGATGGCGAGCAGTTCGAGTACGGCGAATTCCTTCGGCGTCAGCGACCGCAGAATGCCCGCGCGCTGCACCCGGCGCCGCGGCAGGTCGATATCGATATCGCCGAGCACGATTCGGGCCGGCGCCGGATGTTCGCGCCGCCGCGACAGCGCACGCACCCGCGCGAGGAGTTCCGGGAGGGCGAACGGTTTGACGAGGTAGTCGTCGGCGCCATGCTCGAAGCCGGCAATACGATCGGCGAGTGCGTCGCGAGCGGTGAGCATCAGGACCGGCACCCGCTGCCCCCGCGCGCGGTACGCCGCGACCAATTGCAGACCGTCGCCATCGGGTAGGCCGCGATCCACCACGATCACGTCGTAGCCATTGACGGAGATCTTGACATCGGCATCCGCGAGATCGGCGGCGAGGTCTACCGCGAAACCGGCCGAGCGCAGTCCCGCGGTGACTTCCATGCCCAGACCCTCGTCGTCCTCGATCACCAGCACTCGCACGAGGTCAGAGAATAAGGTATTTCACTCCCGATGCGCTGGCTGGCGTCCGAGTACTCAGTAGGTGTACAGATCCCAGCCGTCGGCGACCTGGCGGCACTCCCACTGGGTGCCACCGGTCTTCGGCGAGTTCCCGTCGGCGGCGCAGGCCTCGTAGGTCGCGTAGTTGCCGATGAAATCGGTGTGCATCGGGATGGGTGCGGCCGAGGCGACCCCGGCGCCCGCGGCGGCGGCGAGTGCGAGCGTTCCGATGGCGATCGCGGAGCGGATCTTCATGGTTTCCTCTCTTTCGCGCGGGTTGTTCCCGCGTTGGGACAAGAAAACCAAAGCGTGCGTGAGAATTTCGTGATGACGCTGAAACCGCCGTTCAATGCTCCTTTTTCGGGGATTCGACATGGGTGGCCCACGCCATGAGCGATCGAATGTAGCGCAGTACCAGTTCATCCGGGTACCGCTGCGGGTCGCCCAGATGCAGCCGAGCCAGTTCCTCCAATGCCGCGAGCATGATTCGCTCGGTCGCGCCATCCGGATCGACGGTGACCCCGGCATGGCGCGACAGATGCCGCGCGCCGATCGCCCGAGCATAGGACCGGCCGAGTTCGAGCCGGTCGCGCAGATCCGGCGGTCCGCCGCCGGGCGGGCTGAGGATGATCCGCCAACTCGTCGGCTCGGCATGCAGGTACGCGAGAATGCCGCGCCCGATCCGATCCGCGTCGTCATCGGCGTCGGACCAGTCGAGCGTGCCGATACCGGCGAGTGCGATGGCCGATTCGCGATCCACCAGCGCGGTCATCAGTCCGGACAGATCAGTGAACTGCTGATACACCAATGCGCGTGCGACCTCACCCTCGCGCGCGACCCGATCGATACTCACCGCGCCGAAGCCGTCGACGGCGACGATGTCACGCGCGACATCGAGTAGCTGTTCGCGTCGCTCGGCCGCGGACATGCGGCGCTTGGGTGCGGGACAGGGCTTCGCAGTAGGGTGCCCAGACGTCGAACGCTCCGTGGTCACGGCAAAGACGGTAGCGCAAATAGCAGGTCCACCGCCTGGGCAGCGCTGTGCACCGCGCTCTCCATGGTGGCCGACCAGTCGGTCGCGGCCCAGTCACCGGCCAGTACCACCGTCGGCGCCGAGGTGCGCTGATCCGAGCGCGGGCTGTGTGCCGAGCGCCCGGGAGCAGAAGGCCGTGAGCCGGAGGAAGCGGCGGCCGAGCCAGTCCTCGCCGCCGATGCACCGCTTGCTCCCGGTCGTGTTGTCAGGCTGACCCGGTAACTCCTATTAAGCGGGTTCGAGCTGGCAGCGCGGGCAGAAGTAGATTCCGCGTTCGCGCTGGGTGATGCGGTCGGACTGGGTGATCCGGGCCGTTCGGGCGGGTTGGGGTTCGGTTTCGCCGAGCAGGTGTACGAGCATGCGGGTGCCGCAGCGCTGGCACGGGCGGCGGGCGCGGCCGTAGGCCAGTGGCCGCCATGGTGGTTTGGTGGCGGCTTTGGTGAGTACGCGATGGGCCTCGTGCACTAGGGCGAGCAGGTCGGGGACTTCGCCGACCGGAGTGGCGGGGTGGACCCGGCGCAGGAAGCAGATTTCGCTACGGAAGATATTGCCGATACCGGCCAGGTTGCGCTGGTCGAGCAGGGCGAGGCCGATCGGTTGGGCCGGATGCCGCTCGAGCCGTCGCACTGCCTCGATGACATCCCAGTTCGCGCCGAGCAGGTCCGGGCCGAGGTGGTCGGTGGCGGTGTGCTCGTCCGCGCGTCGCAGCACCTCGACGGTGCCGAGCGAAAAGCCCACCGCCTCGGTGTCATCGGTGCCGAGCACCAGCCGGGCGGTCACCGGCGGCCGCGTCCACCGTTCACCGGCGCAGTAGGTCCGCCATTCACCCTCCATCTTCAAATGCGTGTGGACGCTGACCTCGTCGGTTCGGACGAACAGATGCTTGCCATAACTGGCGACCGCCTCGACCCGCTGCCCAACCAGATCGACCGTGGCGTAGCGCGGCACCCGGAAATCGCTGCGGATCAGCGTTTTCCCTGCCAGCGCGAGCCGCAGTCTGGCCGCGGTCAGGTATACGGTGTCGCCTTCAGGCATGAGTCGACCATAGGTTGATTCGGACCGGAGTCACTGCCGGCCTCGCATTGCGAGTCCGTGCGTCGTCACGCGGACGCTGACGGCCGCAGCCGATCTCGGCGCGGGTTCGACATCGACTCTTCGCGGTGTGCGCGTGGTCGTCGGCGGGTGGTTCCGGCATCGCGGCGTGTGAGTAGCGGTCGTCGCGCGTGCCGCGCGGCCGCAGCGATGCCGTCTGCGGGTTCGCTGCCAGGTCACGGCTTGCTCCGCAAACGGAGTCCGCGTGGGGTTGCGGAGAATCCGGCCGCGGTCAGGAAATCGGCGAAGGTGTTGCCGTGCACGGTTTCTCCGTCCACCTTGTCGATCACCAGTGAGTCGACGCGGCGGTCGCGTACCAGATCGGCGAGGGCGGTGGCCGCGGCCTGGCGGACGTTCGGATCCTCGGTGAAGGTGAGCAGCGTTTTCCCGCCGCGCTCCAGATACAGCGCGAGTTCGCCGTCGACGAGGACGACGATGGCCCCGGCCTTGCGTCCGGGGCGGTGGCCCGCGCCTTCGGACGGTCCCTTCGGCCAGGGCAGTGCCGCGCCATACGGGTTCGCGGGATCGCTTGCCGCCAAGGTGAATGCGGTGCTCCGGCGTTGTCCGATGGTGTCGGGGCGGGTGCGTTCGGTGTCGAAGGAGCGCAGTCGGTCCACCACATCGGTGGTGGAGAACTGCGCGCCGCCCAACGAATCGATGAAATAGCCACGGCGGCACCGTCCGCGATCCTCGAATTCGGTGAGCACGCGGTACATGAGCGCGAATCCGCCGGGCACGCCCTCGTTCTGCACCGAACCGCGGGTCAGCACGCCGTACCGCTCGAGCAGGATGTCGGCCGTCGCGTGGGCACGCAGGGTGTTGTCGGCCACTCGCTCCGGCAGCAGGGACCAGCGGCCCGCGACGGCGGGTGGTCCGGATCTGGTCGGCATATTGGGTCGTGGGAGGTAGGCACGTCCGCGTGGCGCGCGCCGCGGTGTGCGATGCGCGGTTGTGGTCCGAGCCGTCCCCGAGAGCAGTGCGCGGACCGGGGCGAAGGTGTCACCGGAGATCGCACCTGCCCAAACGAGCTCCCACAGCGCGTTCGCGACTCGAGCGTCGTCGAGCAGTCCGGTGGTATCGGAGAGCTGCCGGAAGAAGTACGCGCCACCGCCGTGCAGAACCGGGGGGAGTCGAAGTGGCGGTGCGGCACTGTTGGTGGTGATGGAAATTTTCCCTGAAATATCCTGTGCCGTGTCATCATCCAGCGATACGACGTGATCGGGCGGTGCCTCGCTGTCGGCTCCGATGGGCGTCCACGGGGTGATCGATGCGCCCAACGCACTGAGCAGGCGCAAGTGCGCCTCGGAGAGTTCGATCTCGTCGGCAGGCGTCAGCGTGAACGCGGCCTGATCGGCCGGATGCAGCGCAATCCAGCCGTCCTTGGCGGTGATGGCGCCGTGCCCGGACCAGATGACCTCACCGGTGGCCATCAGCTCGTCCAACATGGCGGGGGAGTAGTCGCGCACCCGCGCGGGCAATACCAGCGATTCCCATGCGGAAGCGGGAATCGGCACTCCCGCAAGCTGTTCCACTACCGCCGCGACCCCGTCGACCCCGCGCAATTCACCGGTACCGATGTGCTGCCAAGACGGCAAGAACCGGCCGAAGGCGGCGGTCGCGACCGGTTCCACCTCGTGCCGAGCGGCCGCGAGCGACCGGCGGCGCAATCGGCGCAGCACCTGGCTGTCGCACCATTCCGAGCCGCTGGCCGCGGGTGTGAATTCGCCCTCTACCACCCGCTTTTCCGCGACCAGCCGATGCAGTGCGGTCGCGGCGACCGCGGTGCCGAGCCCGAAACGGGCGGCTACGGCCTCGGTAGTGAACGGTCCGTGTGTGCGGGCATAGCGCCCGACCAGGTCGCCGAGTGGATCGGCGACGGGTTCGATGAATGCGGCCGGGGTGCCGATCGGCAGCGGTACGCCGAGCGCATCGCGCAGGCGCGCGGCATCCTCCACCGCGACCCACCAGGTTCGTCCGGCGAAGGTGACCTCGAGTGCGCGCTTCGATGTCACCAAGTTCGCGAACCATTCCGCCGGATCACCGGATTGCTCCGCGTCGTCGAGTCGAACCTCGGTGGCACCGACGCACCGCCGCGCGACTTCCTCGGCAGTCAGCGGTCCGAGCAGCCGCAGCAGATCGGCCAGCCCCTCCGCATCCCGCGCCAACCGTTCGGGCGTGAGCCGCTGCAGTTCCCGCTCGGTCTGCTCGATGACGTTGGCGTCCAGCAGCTCCCGCAGTTCCACCCGTCCGAGCAGTTCGGCGAGCAGACTCGAATCGAGTGACAGTGCGGCGGCGCGACGTTCGGCCAGCGGACTGTCCCCGTCGTACATGAACTGCCCGATGTAGTCGAACAGCAGCGAATTGGCGAACGGTGACGGCGTCGCGGTCTCGACCTCGACCAGTCGCACCTGACGACGTGCCACCCGCCCCAGTAGATCCCGCAGTGCCGGCAGATCGTAGACGTCACGCAGACATTCGCGCACCGTCTCCAACAGGATCGGAAAGTCCGGAAACTTCCGCGCCACATCGAGCAATTGCGCCGAACGCTGCCGCTGCTGCCACAGCGGCGCACGCTTACCCGGATCGCGCCGGGGCAGCAGTAGCGCTCGCGCCGCGCACTCCCGGAATCGCGATGCGAACAGTGCCGATCCGCCGACCTGTTCGGTGACGATATCGTCGATCTCATCGGGTTCGAAGACGAAAAGTTCGGCACCGGGCGGATCGTCGGTCGTGTCGGGCAGTCGCACCACGATTCCATCATCGGAGGCATTGGGCGCCACCTCGACCCCGAACCGCTCGCGCAGCCGCGCACCTATCGCCAACGCCCAGGGCGCGTGTACCGGCAGACCGTACGGCGAGTGCAGCACCAGCCGCCAATCGCCCAGTTCGTCGCGGAAGCGCTCGACGATCAGGGTCTTATCGGTGGGCAATTGTCCGGTGGCAGTGCGTTGTTCGTCGAGCAGGGTCACCAGATTCGCGGTGGCCTTGTCGTCGAGGCCGGCGCCACGTACGAGTGCCTCGACCGCCGGATCCGTTGGGGCCTTCTTCTTTCCGTCGGCTTCCGGGTCGAAATCCGACGGCGAATGCGCACCCGCCTTGCGAATGAATTCACCCAGCGCCGCACCGAGTTCGGCGGGGCGGCCGAGTCCGTCACCATGCCAGAACGGCAGCCGCCCGGGCTGACCGAACGCGGGCGTGACCAACACGCGGTCGAAGGTGATCTCCTCGATGCGCCAGCTGGTCGCGCCGAGAGCGAATACATCGCCGACGCGTGACTCGTACACCATCTCCTCATCGAGTTCGCCCACCCGGGAGGCCTTTTCACCGACCATGTAGACCGCGAACAGACCGCGGTCCGGGATCGCGCCACCCGAGGTCACCGCCAGTCGCTGGGCGCCGGGGCGACCGGTGAGCGTGCCCGCGTCGCGGTCCCAGACCAACCGGGGCCGCAGTTCGGCGAACTCGTCCGACGGATAGCGACCGGCGAGCAGATCGAGCACCGATTCATATGCCGACCTGGGTAGCGAGGCGTAATTGCCGGTGCCGCGCACGGTTTCGAACCAGGCGTCGACATCGATGGGTTCGAGCGCGCAGGCCGCGACGGTCTGCTGGGCCAGGATGTCCAAGGGGTGCGCGGGAACTTGCAGCGCCTCGATCTGCCCCGCCGTCATCCGTTGCGAGGCGACCGCGCAGTGGATGACATCGGTGCGATGCTTCGGGAACAGCACCCCGCGCGAGATCTCACCGACCTGGTGCCCGGCCCGCCCGACCCGCTGCAAACCACTCGCCACCGACGGCGGCGCCTCCACCTGTACCACCAAATCGACCGCGCCCATATCGATTCCGAGTTCGAGACTGCTGGTGGCGACAACGCAGCGCAGCCGTCCGCTCTTGAGATCGTCCTCGATCAGCGCCCGCTGCTCCTTGCTCACCGAACCGTGGTGTGCGCGGGCCAGCAGCGGGTCGGCGCCGTGGATCACCTCGGTGGACGCACCGAGTTGGGCTGGTGGTTTGTGCGCGCCGCGCGCGTCAGACATGGGGGAGGCAGCTTGTGTAACCATGGTGGGCCCCGCGGGTGGCCTGTCGGACACGGTCTCGACGGCCTCGCCCAGCCGCACGGCGTAGGCCTCGTTGAGCCGCGCGGTCAGCCGCTCGGCCAACCTGCGCGAATTCGCGAAGACGATCGAAGACCGGTGCTCCAGCACCAGATCCACGATCGCCTCGTCCACATGCGGCCAGATCGAACCGGGCTGATCGGAATCGCCGGGTTCGGTCATATCCGCGATCGGCACGCGCACGGACAGATCGAAGGTCTTGGGTGCGGGCGGTGCAACAATGGTGATCGGCGCATTCCCCACCAGATATCGCCCGACCTCCGCGGGCGGGCGCACCGTCGCCGAGAGCCCGATCCGCTGGGCGGGCCGCTCGGTCAGCAGGTCCAACCGGGCCAATGACAGCGCCAGATGCGCACCGCGCTTACCGCCCGCGATGGCGTGCACCTCGTCCACGATCACCGTGCCGACATTGCTCAGTGTTTCCCTGGCCGCCGAGGTGAGCATGAGGAACAGCGATTCGGGCGTGGTGATCAGAATGTCGGGCGGTGTCCGCTGCATCGATCGCCGGTCCGCGGCACTGGTATCGCCGGAACGCACGCCGACGGTGATCGTCGGCGGATCCAGGCCGAGCCGCTTGGCGGTTTGGGTGACCCCGACCAGCGGCGCGCGCAGATTCCGCTCGACATCCACCGCCAATGCCTTCAGCGGTGACACATAGAGCACCGAGGTGCGGACCTTGCCCTCGGGCTTCGGTCGGGTCGCGAGTTGATCAATGGCCCACAGAAAGGCCGACAACGTCTTGCCCGAACCCGTCGGCGCGACGACCAGGGTGTGTTCACCTGCGGCAATGGCCTGCCACGCGCCCAACTGAGCGGCTGTCGGCGCGGGAAATGCGCCGTCGAACCACTCTTGGGTCGCGGTGGAGAACTGGGCCATGACATCAGTGTGCACCCGGGCACCGACAACCAGCAGCGATGGCCGGAATACCTCGGGTCCGACACATGGCTCCCAGCGCGAGCGAAGAGGTGGCAATCGAAGTACGGCCGCCAGTGTCGCCCCGTACGCTTCCAACCGTGCAAAAGGTGCTCAGACTCGACCTGGTCAGCCATGGCATGACCGAGGCGATGCGAAAGGCACGTTTTCCAGTAGACGAATCGCTGACCGAGGCCGGTCGCCGGGCAATCGCGGCGGGCGGCCGCCTGGCCGCGGCGCGAGTGCTCACCGGACCCGAGCGCCGGACCGTGGAAACGGCCGCGCTGATGGGACTTCCGGGCGAGCAGGACGTCCGGCTGCGGGATCTGGATGCCGGCGCGTGGCGCGGCGGTGAACTGATGTCGGTGCCGCAGGATGAGCTATACGCCTGGCTGACCGACCCGCAGTTCCGTGGTCACGGTGGCGAATCCGTGACCGATGTGGTCGAGCGGACCAGGTATTGGATGGCCGAAATCGCCTCCGAGGGCATGTCCACCATCGCGGTCACCCATCCGGCGGTGATTCGCGCGGCGCTGCTGGTGACCCTGGACGCACCGCCGAAATCGTTCTGGCGGATCGACATTCCGCCGGGCAGCGTCACCCGGCTGCACTACCGCGGCGAGTGGACGTTGCACTTCACGGCGTAGTGGGGACTGCGCGCAGCCGTCCCACGTCGACCGTGCCCTGTCTCGCACGGCATCAGTGAGCAACTGAGCCGGGATGGAGGGATCCGCGCCGCGGCGGCCGGAGGTCGCGCAGCCACGCTCCATCGGCCGACAGACTGCACCCCTCCGGCGTTGGCGAGTCCAGCGAGGGAACTGCTCCCCGAAACCGGCTATCCCGAACGGGCTCAGCCGAATTGGATGCCCTGGGCCAGTGGCAGCTGATCGGAGTAGTTGACGGTGTTGGTCGCGCGCCGCATGTATGCCTGCCACGAATCCGACCCGGACTCCCGCCCGCCGCCGGTGTGCTTCTCGCCGCCGAACGCGCCACCGATCTCCGCGCCGGAGGTGCCGATATTGACGTTGGCGATACCGCAATCGGAGCCGTCGGCGGCGACGAAGCGTTCGGCCTCACGTTGGTCGGCGGTGAATACCGCGGAGGAAAGGCCCTGCGGCACACCGTTGTGCAGTTCGATGGCGGCGTCGAAGTCACGGTAGGTCAGCACGTACAGGATCGGTGCGAAGGTTTCCTCGCGAACCACGGCGGTCTGGGCGGGCATCCGCACGATCGCGGGGCGCACATAGAAGGCATCGTCGCCGAGGCCGTCGACTCGCTCACCGCCGCAAACCAATTCGCCGCCATCGGCGAGCGCACGGTCGATCGCCACACGCATCCCCGCATAGGCGCGCTCGTTGATCAATGGGCCGACGAGCACGCCGTCGTCGAGCGGATTGCCAACGCGCAGTTGTCGATACGCCCCCGCGACGCGGTCCAGCAGGGGCCCGACGACATCGGCGTGCACGATCAGCCGACGCAAGGTTGTACAGCGCTGCCCGGCCGTACCCGCCGCCGCGAAGACGATGCCGCGCGCCGCCAGCTCCACATCGGCAGTGGGCGTGACGATCGCGCCGTTATTGCCGCCCAACTCCAGCAGGCACCGCCCGAACCGAGCGGCCACCCGCGGCGCCACCGCGCGGCCCATCCGCACCGAACCGGTCGCGCTCACCAGCGCCACCCGCTCGTCGTCGACCACTCGGGACCCGACCTCCGCGCCACCTTGAATCAATTGGTGCACTTCGGGATCCGCGCCGACGTCGGCGGCCGCGCGGCGCAACAGCGTATGGCAGGCCAGCGCGGTCAGCGGTGTCGTCTCCGATGGTTTCCACACCACCGTGTCACCGCAGACCAGCGCGACGGCGGTATTCCATGCCCACACCGCGACCGGGAAGTTGAACGCCGAGATCACCCCGACCACACCGAGCGGATGCCAGGTCTCCATCAGCCGATGACCGGGTCGCTCCGAGGGCATGGTCTTGCCGTAGAGCTGGCGCGACAAACCGATTGCGAATTCGCAGATATCGATCATCTCCTGCACCTCACCGACGGCCTCGGCGCGGATCTTCCCGGCTTCCAGGGTGACCAGCTCGCCGAGTTCGGCCTTGTGCGCGGTAAGCAGTTCGGCCAGTCGTCGCACCACCCCGGCCCGCACCGGCGCGGGAACGGTGCGCCACCCGCGGAAGGCCGCCGCTGCTCTGCCGATCGCCGCATCCGCATCGTCCAGGGAATCGGCGGGCAGGGTCATCAGCGTGCCACCGGTGATCGGTGTCCGCGCGGGCAGTTCGCCCACGACCGGTGTCTGCGCGCCGAGTATGTGCAGCAGTTCGGCCGCGCGGGCGGCCAAGTTCTTGGTCCGGTGGTCGTCGAGCGTCTCTGTCATCGGTTGCTCCGCTGTAGCTTTGGGTCCGCGAACAATATCGGACGGGTACGGTGGGTTAACGAGAAAAAGTTTTCGCCACGAGTTGCCTCGGCTGGGTTAGCCTTCGCTGATGGCGGATACACCGGCAAGACCCGTACTCGACGACATCGATCGCCTGCTGATTCGTGAACTGATGGCCGATGGTCGCGCCACCTTGTCGAATCTGGCCGAAAAGGCGAGCTTATCGGTATCGGCTGTGCAATCGCGGGTCCGCAGACTAGAGGCGCGCGGGGTAATCCGTGGCTACACCGCACATGTCGATCCAGAGGCGCTCGGGCAGTTGCTGTCGGCATTCGTCGCCATCACTCCTCTCGACCCCTCGCAACCCGATGACGCGCCTGCCGTGCTGCAACATATCCCGGGAATCGAGGCATGCCATTCGGTGGCCGGTGACGAGAGCTACGTGTTGCTGGTTCGGGTGGCCTCTCCTCGGCACCTCGAGCAGTTGCTGCAGGAGATCAGGACGACCGCCAACGTGAGAACTCGAAGCACCATCATCTTGCAGACATTCTACGACAGGTAGCCGTCTGGCCGTAATTAATTCGTTATTCCGTAGAAGTTTCGTAAAGATTTACGTACCCTACGGATGTGACCATCGAACTGGAGCGCACCCGCGCGGGGAGTGACACCGCACCGGTCACCCCCGCCTCCCGGGTACACGAGATCCTGTCGGCGCACATCCTCGTCGACGGATTCGACCTGGTGCTGGATCTACGGAAATCCCGTGGCTGCCGGATCGTCGATGAACGCGACGGCAGCTCCTACCTCGATATGTTCGGCTTCTTCGCCTCGAATGCCCTCGGCATGAACCATCCGGCCTTGGCCGAGGACGAAGAGTTCCGCGCCGAACTGAGCGTCGCGGCCATCAACAAGCCGAGCAACTCCGATATCTACACCGTCGAGATGGCCCGCTTCGTAGAAGCTTTCGGGCGCGTACTCGGCGATCCCCGGCTACCGCACCTGTTCTTCATCGACGGCGGCGCACCGGCGGTGGAGAATGCGCTCAAGGTCGCGTTCGACTGGAAGAGCAGGCATAACGAATCCTGTGGGCGCGCACCGGAACTCGGCACCAAAGTGATGCACCTGACCGGAGCGTTCCACGGCCGCACGGGCTACACCATGTCGCTGACCAACACCGATCCGGTGAAGACGGCCCGCTTCCCCAAATTCGATTGGCCGCGTATCGATGCGCCGTTCCTGGCCAACGGCGTCGACGTCCCCGCCGCCGAAGCGCACGCACTCGACCAGGCGCGCCGCGCCTTCGCCGAAAACCCGCACGACATAGCATGTTTCATCGCTGAACCGATCCAGGGCGAGGGTGGCGACCGTCATCTGCGCCCGGAATTCCTGCAGGCCGTGCAGCGGCTCTGTCACGAAAACGACGCGCTGTTCATCCTCGACGAGGTGCAGACCGGTGTCGGTATGACCGGAACCACATGGGCATACCAGCAACTCGGGCTCGAGCCCGATGTCGTCGCTTTCGGCAAGAAGACCCAGATCTGCGGCATCATGGCGGGCGGGCGCGTGGACGAGGTGCCCGATAACGTCTTCGTGGTCAGCTCGCGGCTCAATTCCACCTGGGGCGGCAACCTTACCGATATGGTGCGGACCCGGCGCATCCTCGAGGTGCTCGAGCGTGATGAGCTGATCGAACGGTCCAGACCGCTCGGCGCGCACCTGCTGCGGCGTCTGGAACAGCTTGCGGCGGACCATCCTCGGGTCACCGAACCGCGCGGACGCGGGTTGATGTGCGCCATCACGCTGCCCTCGGCCGAACTGCGCAATGACGTGCTGACCGCACTGCGGGAACGCGAACGCGTGCTCATTCTCGGCACCGGCGAATGCGGCATCCGGTTCCGGCCACCACTCACCGTGACCGAGGCGGAGTTGGATGCCGCGGTCGACGCCCTCGATCGAGTACTCGGCGATGTCGGGTAGTTAGCTGACCACCGCCGGAACCCGACTGTCCGAGTGCATTTTTCCGGATGATTCGGGCAATCCGTAGCGTCCTGGCGCGGATTGCTGGGGAAACCGGGCGGTAGCGCCTAGGCTTCGCACCCATGTCATCTCGTCTTCACCACTTTCTGGGACGGTGCAGCGCGTGACCCGACAGCGCAATCACCGAAGCTGCGCACCGGATGGCGGAACCAGAACTTCCGCCATCCGGCAACTGCTCGCTTCGCTGACCGTCCTGGTGACGGTCGCGGGGTGCGCCGCGAGCCAAGCCGGCTCGGTGGGTGTGGCGACCGCGCCGCCGACCACCACGGTCAACGGCATAACCAGCGCGGCGCCACCGCATCTGGAGAATCTGTTACCCGGCATGCCGCCGCCGTTGTCACCGACCGATGTCTATGCCGCGAACCGGGAGTTGAGTCCGGCGGTGGCCGACCATCGGCCCCTGGTCTACGTGCCGAACAGCGAATCGCATTCGGTTTCGGTGATCGACCCGGCAACCTTCCAGGTGATCGACAGCTTCCCGGTCGGTGGTCGGGAACCCCAGCATGTGGTGCCGTCCTATGACCTGCAGACGCTGTATGTCACCAATGATCTGCCGATCGGTGGGGGTTCCCTGCTGCCGATCGATCCGCGGACCGGCAAACCCGGCGAGTCCTTCCCGGTGCGCGACCCCTACAACATGTACTACACGCCGGATGGCCAATACGCGCTGGTTGTCGCGGAGGCGGATAGGTCGCTGGACTTCTACGATCCGCACACCTGGCAGAAGGTGCACGCCCTCCCGGTGCCCGACTGCGCGGGCGTGGACCATATGGACTTCACCGCCGACGGTCGATTCGCACTGGCCAGTTGTGAATTCAGTGGCCGCATGCTGGTTTTCGACGTGGCCGAGCGCACGGTGGTGAAAATGATCGACCTGCCGGGCGGTCGTGGTGGCATGCCGCAGGACGTCAAGCTGTCGCCGGACGGGCGCATCTTCTTCATCGCCGATATGGTCGCGGACGGCGTTTACACTATCGACGCATCGTCCTGGGAGAACACCGGTTTCGTGCCGACCGGCAAAGGTGCGCATGGCCTGTATGTCACTCGCGACTCCAAACAGATGCTGATTACCAACCGGCACGAGGGCAGCATCTCCGTCTGGGATTTCGCCGCGAATGCGTTGGTGCGCAAGTGGTTCATCCCGGGCGGTGGCAGTCCGGATATGGGCAACCTGTCCGCGGACGGGCGAGTTTTCTGGGTCTCCGGTCGATACCACGCGGAGGTGTACGCGATCGATATCGAGAACTGGAATCTGTTGGCGCGCATACCTGTTGGGCGTGGCGCGCATGGACTGACCGTCTGGCCGCAGCCGGGCCGCTACTCCACCGGACACACCGGTGTAATGCGCTGACTCAAGACAGTCGCAGGCCCAGGCCGTCTGCTACGAAGCGGCGGACCGCGGTGGTCCCGGTTTCGAGGGCGGACTCGTAACCGGGGCGGGCCCAGCCGGTGAGTTCGGCGGTGTTGTCGGCGCCGGGCGTTACGACGATTTCGGCGACCAGTTCGGCGGTGGTGGGTTCGCAGACGGCCCAGGAGAAATGAGATTCGTCATCCCACTGCTCGCCGCGAAGGGTGACGTAGTCCGGATCGGTGATGCCGCCATCGGCGAGGGCGGGGCGATCATCTATGCGGTCGTCGGCGCGCAGGGCGCGCAGATACCACGTGCCCGCATTGATTTCGACGGGCTCCATCAGTCCTCCAGCTCCCTGCGGCGGCGCCGGTCGCGCGGGCGGCGGCGCCGGTGTTCGTGCCGACCGCCGAACAGCAGTGCGCCCGTTAGCGGGATAGCGAGGAACCAGAGCCAGCTGCCGGTGACGAAGAAGAGAATGACCGCCAGGATCGGGATCACCGCCATCGCCCGCTCCGGCCACTCGTCGAGGAATCCGGAGTCGCGTTTGGCGGGTGCCGTGGCGACAGGCGCGGGATCGGGCAGATCGACGAAGACTTTCTCCAAGTCGCCACGGGTCAGTGCGGCCGCGGCCGCGGCACTGCGCTCGTCGAACTCCGCCACGCTGAGTCGCCCGGCGGCGAAATGATCGGAAAGGCGCTGCATCGCTTGCTCACGCTCCGCGGTGCCGATGCGGATCTCGGGCAGGTCACTCATGACAGGTAGGCTAGCCGCTTTTGCTGAACGGTCCGGTGCTGCCGTGGCATCCGGGCTCGTCGAATTCCGCGGCGTGGAGTGGGCCGGTTACGCCGCCTCTGCGGACCGATTCGATTCGCAACCCGGGGACATCGGCTCGCAGGTCGGTCGAGCGGCCCGAATCGTCGACTACTCGGACGGGCTGTTCCCGCGACGGCAATCGCTCGTTGCGGTTTCTGCCCGTCGGCCAACGCCTCGTGGATACCCAGGGCCGCCGCCAGATCGACCACAATGCGATCGCGACGATGTGGCAGACCGCGCAGCGTCGCTACGGCTATTCGTTCGAACTCCAGCCAGGGCAGTCGGCCACCACTCAGCTGGTCTTCGACGTCCCGCAGGACGCCACCCCGAACCGACTCGAACTACACGACTTCATGCTCTCCGACGGCACCACCGTCGAGCTCAACTAGCGCGGCCAGGGACGCGTGCACGGCTTGGCGCCCGATCGTCAATGCCTCGGCGAGCAGCGCGGTGTCGCGCGCGGCGCTGTCCACATCCGGAGCACCGAGGGGTGGGTGGATCTGCAGAACCGCGTCACCGAGGCCCGCCAGGAAGCTGTCCTCGACATCCTGCTGATACGGCCGCTGCAGCCAGGCACGGTAGGCGCCCGGCGCTCGGAAGCGCAGATAGCTGCCCCCGACGATCTGGTGCAGCCACGGCGCGGGTGGACGTCGTTCATCGGTGCGTCGGGTGCGCAGTACCAAGGCGTGCGTCGCACCGTCGCGCACGGCGGTGCGGATCGGGACCGTTTCGGACAGCCCGCCGTCGAGATATTCGGCTCCGCCCAGCGGTACCGGCGGACCCGCGAGAATCGGCAGTCCCGCCGAGGCCCGCAGTGCGGTCATCAGCGTGGGCTTATCGACGATATGGCGGTGCAGATCGACGGCGTGCCCGGTGTGGATATCGGTGCCGATCGGATGAAAGGTGGTGGCATTGGCCAGAATCGCCGGAAAATCCATCGGCTCGATGCCGTCGTAGACCTGGTTCACCAGATAGTGCAGATCGAAGGCGGGCCGACCACGCAGCAGCCGCGCCGGATCGACCGCGCGTCGCATGATCACCGGATCGGTCCAGGACCGTACACCCGACGGCGCCCGCCCACACAAGAACCACGCCGCGTTGATCGCGCCCGCCGAAGTGCCGTACACGGCATCGAAGATCGAGGCGAGCCCGAGTTCCTCCAGCGCCTGCACCATCCCACTGGAGTAGACGCCGCGGCTGCCACCGCCCTCGATGACCAAGGCGAGGCGATATCCGTCGGCGCGGCTGGCTGATTCACCTCGACCGCGGATGACCTCCGCGACGGTGGGCACGACGGCAGAGAGGGGCACCGGACCACGATACGACAGAGCGGGAGCGGACGTCGGTGTCCAGCGCCCGCTCCGAGACGGTCTTCGCCAGCTGTTTACTTACTTGATTTCTGCCAGCACGGTGCCCTGCGTGATAGCCGCACCCGCCTCCACGGATAGTCCGGTGACGACACCGGCCTTGTGCGCGTTGACCGGGTTCTCCATCTTCATGGCCTCGAGCACCACGATCAGATCGCCCGCCTCCACCGACTGGCCCTCTTCGACCGCGACCTTGACCACGGTGCCCTGCATCGGCGCGGTGACCGCGTCACCGGAGGCCGTGCCGCCACCGGCGCCGCCACGCTTGCGCGGCTTGGGCTTCTTGCGGATCACCCCGGCGCCATTGCTGCCCGCACCCGCAGCACCGGCGCCGACGGTGAAGTTGCCCGGCAACGACACCTCGACCCGACGCCCGCCGACCTCGACGACGACCTTCTG
Organism: Nocardia citri; assembly: GCF_054065835.1. Lineage (NCBI taxonomy): Bacteria > Bacillati > Actinomycetota > Actinomycetes > Mycobacteriales > Nocardiaceae > Nocardia > Nocardia citri. The sequence continues at coordinate 75,525 of NZ_JBSUQM010000011.1, read as the reverse complement.
CCGCGGCTGCGCTTCGTCCTCGTCAGCGGCGGCACCGGCCGGGGTGTACGGCTCGACGTTGTTGACCCATTCGGTCTCGATCCACTTCGTGTAGACGTCGAACTTTTCGCCGTCGCCGATGAATGCCGGATCCTCGACGATCGCGCGGTGGAACGGGATGACCGTCGCCAGCCCCTCGACATGGAATTCGGCTAGCGCGCGCCGGGCCCGCTGCAGCGCCTGCTCGCGGTTCTCGCCGGTGACGATCAGCTTGGCGAGCATCGAGTCGAACTGACCGCCGATCACACTGCCCTGCACCACACCGGAATCGACACGCACACCGGGGCCACTGGGCTCCTGGTACACCGAAACCGGGCCCGGCGCGGGCAGGAAGCCGCGACCGGCGTCCTCTCCGTTGATCCGGAACTCGAACGCGTGACCGCGCGGCGTCGGATCCTCGGTGATCGCCAGCTCATGGCCCTCGGCGATGCGGAACTGCTGACGCACCAGGTCGATACCGGCGGTCTCCTCGGTGACCGGGTGCTCGACCTGCAGGCGGGTGTTCACCTCGAGGAACGACAAGGTGTCGCCCTGCACCAGATACTCCACCGTGCCCGCGCCGTAGTAACCGGCTTCCTTGCAAATGGCCTTGGCCGAGGCGTGGATGCGTGCGCGCTGGTCATCGGTCAGGAACGGCGCGGGCGCCTCCTCGACGAGCTTCTGGAACCGGCGCTGCAGTGAGCAGTCGCGGGTGCCCGCGACCACCACGTTGCCGTGCTTGTCGGCGATGACCTGTGCCTCGACATGGCGGGCCTTGTCCAGGTACTGCTCGACGAAGCATTCACCGCGACCGAACGCCGCGGTTGCCTCGCGGACGGCGGAGTCGAACAGTTCCGGAATCTCCTCGATGGAGTGGGCGACCTTCATACCGCGACCGCCACCACCGAAGGCGGCCTTGATCGCGACGGGCACGCCGTACTGTTCGGCGAACTCGACCACCTCGGCCGCGTTCTTGACCGGATCCTTGGTGCCCGCCGCCATCGGCGCCTTCGCGCGCTCGGCGATATGACGCGCGGTGACCTTGTCACCGAGGTCGCGAATCGACTGTGGGGAGGGGCCGATCCAGATCAGCCCGGCGTCGATGACGGCCTGGGCGAAGTCGGCGTTCTCGGACAGGAATCCGTAGCCGGGGTGGACGGCATCGGCGCCGGACTTGGCCGCGGCATCGAGAATCTTGTCGAAGACGAGGTACGACTCGGCCGAGGTCTGCCCGCCGAGGGCGAACGCCTCGTCGGCGAGTTTCACGAAGGGGGCATCGGCATCCGGCTCCGCGTACACCGCGACACTGCCGATACCGGCATCCTTGGCCGCCCGGATCACGCGAACGGCGATCTCGCCTCGGTTAGCTACGAGCACCTTCGATATCCGCGCGCTGGCATGGCTGGGCACTGAGCCTCCTGTAAGCAATCTTCTTGGTCGCCCCGTGGTCGACATACTTCCGTCTCGGGGGAGTGTAGGCAGTCTGCCAACAACCGCCGCACTCGGATAGCCCTACTCCGCAGTAGGTCACCGATCACATCCGTGACCTTACGTCAGGCCCGGAGGCGGCGGCCTGCGTGACCGCGTAGGGCCGCAACGTCGCGAATCAAATACGGCGATGGGATTGTGATGCGCCCCAGATCACGCCTATCGGGCTCGCGCCGTGCGCGGGCCGGCCGTCGGTGCGTCGCCCGGTTCGTACCCCCTGGCAATCGGCATCCGAACCGAGTTGCCCCATTCGGTCCAGGACCCATCGTAATTGCGCACGTTTTCGAAGCCGAGCAGATAGGTCAGCACGAACCAGGTGTGGCTGGATCGCTCGCCGACCCGGCTGTAGACGACCAGATCGTCGGCGGTCGCGAGCGCGCCGTAGATATCGTCCAATTCGGCGCGGGAACGGAAGCGGCCATCGCTGTGGAAGACCTCGGTCCACGGAATGTTCACCGCGGTCGGAATATGTCCGCCGCGCAGCTCCACGTCCTCGGGATTGACCGGAGGTTGGATCAGTTCACCGGAGTACTCCTCGGGAGAGCGCACATCGATCAGCGGTTTGCCGAGATGGGCGAATACATCCTCGCGGAACGCCCGCGCCGAACCGTCGTCGCGCCGGACTGTCGGATACTCGCTGCGCCTCAGGTACGGCAGGTCGAAAGTGGTGTCGCGAACTTCGGAGATCCACGCGTCCCGTCCGCCGTCGAGTAGTCGCACATCCGGATGACCGAACAGGGTGAAGACCCACAACGCGTGCGCGGCCTGCGCGTTGCCGCGATCGCCGTAGAGCACCACGGTATCGTCGCGCTCGATTCCCTTGGCGCACATCAACTCGGTGAACCGGGCGCCATCGATATAGTCACGCGCAACCGGATCGTTCAGGTCGCCCCGCCAATCGATCTTGGTGGCGCCGGGAACATGACCGATGTCATAGAGCAGGATGTCCTCGTTGGATTCGATGATCTTCAGGCCCGGCGTGCCGATGTTTGCCGACAGCCACTCTGTGGTTACTAGTCGGTGAGGATATGCGTACGAACCGAAAGCAGGATGAGGGTCCGGGGCAACGGGCACGATATGGGTCCTTCACGCGAGGTAGACGGGTGGTTACAGCGGTTTTGGTCTCACGCCGATGTCGGGAGTGAGGCGTTGGTGAAACTCATTTCAGATCACAATCGGCTGAATGGGCGAATAAATCGCACCCTCATCCGATAAAGTCTCCTGGGAGGAGGGGTGAGCTATGTCCGATTCTTGGCCGAGGCGTCGACTGCTCGCGATCCTACGTGGCGCCAGCGAACCTCTCGACGCCCAAGAACTGGCCAGAATCACCGGACAGCACGTCACCACTGTTCGGTTCCATCTGGATGTACTTACCAGGGAATCGCTGGTAAGGCAGTTCCAACAACCACCACGTGGGCGCGGACGCCCACGCATCGGTTACAGCGCGGTTCAGCGATCGGTTGGCTATCAGGAACTGGCCCAGGTGCTCGCCGACCAGCTCGGTCCGGATCTGCGGCGTCGCTCCGAGGCGGCCATTGCCGCCGGACGCGCCTGGGGCGCCAAACTCGACGCGGGCGACCATACGGTCGAATCACTGGAGGACGCCAAGGACGTCACCATGACGCTGATGTCCGAACTCGGTTTCGCACCCGAGCGCGATGCGGCCGCCGACACCGATGAGCAGGTCTTGATCCGGCTCACCGCCTGCCCGCTGCGCGAACTCGCCCGCACGCATTCCGAGGTGGTCTGCGGTGTGCACCTAGGCCTGATCAAAGAAGTGCTCGACCGCAACGGCGTGCGCGGCGAGGTGAATGTCCGGCTGCAACCGTTCGTCGAGCCGGAACTCTGCATGGTCCGATTGGGGCTCATGGCACGGCGAGAGCCGGAGCGTGACGCGACGCCGGTGCCGATCGGCGCGGAGGCCGGGGTGGAGCCGCGGATCGCGCCGCCCTCAACTGGGCGAGTGCCGCCACAGCTGCGCAATGCCGACCCCAACGTCGCCAAGCAGTCGGCGCAACAGTGGTAGTCCTATTCCGATAACGCTCGACGGATCGCCATCGATGCGATCGACGAACCAACCACCCATACCATCGAGGGTGAATGCACCGGCGACCCGCAAGGGCTCGCCGGAAGCGATATAGGCATCCAGCTCTTCGGGTTCGGGTTTGGCGAAATGCACTGTGGTGGAACTGCAGTCGACGGACTCGGCGACGATTTCGCTGTCGCGCATGCGCAGGACGCAATGGCCGGTGATGAGATCCGCACTGTGCCCAGCCATGTCGGACCAGCGGGCCCGCGCCACCTCGGGGGTATGCGGTTTGCCCTGCAGCTCGCCGTCGACCAGCAACATCGAATCACAGCCGACCACAACGCAATCGGCGGCGAAGTCCGGAATCGTGGCGGCCACCGAACGTGCCTTGGCCCGCGCGAGTTCTACCACGACGACTTCGGGCGCCGTACCGGGCGGCAGTGCCGCGGCAACGGCGTCCTCGTCGACATCGGAGATTCGGACGACGGGTTCGATGCCCGCCGAGCGCAACACCGCGCGGCGGGCGGGCGACGCGGAGGCGAGAACGAGTCTCGTCATCCGATCAGTCGCGCAGGTGTGACAGTTGCGGGAAAGCGTACGGAGAGTACGGCGAGGTGCCGCGGTGCATCAGGGTCGGGCGACCCCAGAAGTCGGACGGACCGCCCGGTCCGCTGGGTGCGGCGCTGTTCGCGGCCGCCGACAGTACACATACCAGCGCCGCGATTTCCTCATCGGTCGGCGCACCCTTGATGACTTGGATGAACGGCTGCTCGGCCACCGCCGACGCCGGAGTTGCCGTCGCATCGACCGCATCCGCGATCGGGTCGACTGTGAGGTCCAGTTCGACGGCGGTCAACACATCATCATCTGCCACGGTCGTCACAGGTGCCAGATCCTCTCTCTTTTTCGATCGAGCCCATGCCCTAGTCGAAGACATCATCATCCCCGAATCGACTCATCGCGTCTCTGCAACCAGTGTGCGCGGGCATCGAGGTTATCGCTTGATCACAGCGGAATGTTGCCGTGTTTCTTCGGCGGCAGGGAGACCATCTTGCGTTCGAGCAGACGCAGCGCCGAGACGATCTGACCGCGGGTGTGCGAGGGCGGAATGACCGCGTCGACGTACCCGCGCTCGGCGGCCACATAGGGGTTCACGAGGGTGTCCTCGTACTCGTTCTGCAACTCGAGACGCAGCGCGTCGACATCGTTTCCGCTCTTCTCGGCCTCTTGCAGCTGCTTGCGGTAGACGAAACCAACGGCGCCGGAGGCACCCATCACCGCGATCTGGGCACTCGGCCAGGCGAGGTTCACATCGGCGCCCATATGCTTGGAACCCATGACGTCGTAGGCGCCGCCGTAAGCCTTGCGAGTGATGATCGTGATTTTGCCCACAGTGGCCTCGCCGTAGGCGTAGAGCAGCTTCGCACCGCGCCGGATGATGCCGTTGTATTCCTGGCCGGTACCGGGCAGGAAGCCGGGAACATCGACCAGCGTGATGATCGGGATATTGAAGGCGTCACAGGTGCGCACAAAGCGCGCGGCCTTCTCCGAAGCGTCGATATCGAGGCAGCCCGCGAACTGGGTCGGCTGGTTGGCGACGATGCCGACGCTGCGGCCGTCGATCCGGCCGAAGCCGACGACGATGTTCATCGCGCGCTCGGCCTGCACCTCGAGGAATTCGTCGTCGTCGAGCAGCCGGCGGATGACCTCGTGCATGTCATAGGGCTGGTTCGGCGAATCCGGGATGATCGTGTCCAGCTCGAGGTCCTCGTCGGTGAGCGAATCCTCGATGGAGCCGTTGATCGGGTCGGTGGCCGGGAAGCGCGGGGCCTCGGCGCGGTTGTTGCTGGGCAGGTAGCTCAGCAGATCCTTGACGTAGTCCAGCGCGTCCTGCTCGCCGGAGGCGACGTAGTGCGCGACACCGGATTTGGTCATGTGGGTGTGCGCACCGCCGAGGTCTTCCATGGTGACGTCCTCACCGGTGACCGTCTTGATGACATCCGGTCCGGTGACGAACATCTGGCTGGTGCCATCGACCATGACGACGAAGTCGGTCAGCGCGGGCGAGTAGACGTGTCCACCGGCGGCCGGGCCCATGATCAGCGAGATCTGCGGGATCACGCCGGAGGCCTGGATATTGCGGTGGAAGATCTCGCCGTAGAGGCCCAGCGAGACGACACCCTCCTGGATGCGCGCGCCAGCGCCCTCGTTGATGCCGATCAGCGGGCGACCGGTCTTGAGCGCCAGATCCATCACCTTGACGATCTTCTCGCCGTAGACCTCGCCGAGGCTGCCGCCGAAGACGGTGACATCCTGGCTGAAGATGCAGACGTCGCGCCCGTCGATGGTGCCGTAGCCGGTCACCACGCCGTCGCCGAGCGGGCGGTTGTGCTCCAGCCCGAAGTTCACGCTGCGGTGGCGGGCCAGCGCGTCCAGTTCCACGAAGGAGCCCTCGTCCAGCAGTGCGAGGATGCGCTCGCGGGCGGTCATCTTGCCCTTGGCGTGCACCTTGTCGACCGCGGCCTCACCCATCGGGTGTTTGGCCTCTTCCAACCGATTCCGTAGATCAGCCAGCTTCCCAGCGGTGGTGTGGATATCGGGGGCGCCCGCCGATTCCGATGCGGGCTGGTGCTGGACACTCGTCATGGCTCCGGAGTGTAACCAGTGCCAGTGCTTCTCGGTAACCGAGTGCCGCTTACCGGTCAGTAGAAAACCGCAGCTAGATCATGTTCCAGTCGGTGAATGACCGCAAACTTCCTGGTCGATTACCGAACCGAACGCGGCACTCGATGCCGGGAAAATCAGTGGAGCTGCCGGGCGGTGCCCGGATACCCTCAGGACGTTCGCATTTCAGCGAGTAAGGGGCAACAGGGGTGCGTGGGAGGGCAGCTCAAATCTAGCTGAGGAGCAAATCATGTGGGGTTGGAGCAGCAGGGTAGCCGAGCACGCCGCGGCGACCTCGTGGACCGGTTGGCAGCTCGTGGAAACCGAGCCGACGGTGGTGGATCCGCGGGAGTGGGCGGAGGTCGACGCCGAATCCGATGACGGCATGCGCGTCGCGGCACCGATTCGCGAATACGACCTCGTCGGATAGCCTGCCGGTGTGCACAGGCCACCATTGGATGCAGAGCAGTTGCGGCGCAGTCTCATCGAGTCGCCGGCGCTGTCGTTTTTCTCCCACATCGATGTGGTGGAGTCGACCGGGTCCACCAATGCGGACCTGATCGCTCGGGCCGGGCAGGCCGACGCCGACCACGCGGTACTGCTCGCCGAAACTCAGGAGCACGGCCGGGGTCGGCATGCGCGGACCTGGATCAGCCCGCCGCGCGCACAGATAGCGATGTCGATGTTGGTGCGGCTGCGCGGCATCGAGCCGGCCGCGCTCGGCTGGCTGCCGCTGCTCACCGGTGTCGCCGTGGTGGACGCGCTGCGCTCGAGCGCCGGTGTGGACGCGAATCTGAAGTGGCCCAACGATGTGCTGATCGATGGCCGCAAAGTCGCGGGCATCCTGGCCGAAGTCGCTTCCGGTGGCGGCGCGCCCGCCGTTGTCGTCGGGCTCGGCCTGAACGTCAGTCTCACCGAGGCGGAACTGCCGGTGCCGCATGCCACTTCGCTTATGCTGGCGGGGGCGAAGATGACCGACCGCACCGAGCTCGTGCGGTCGCTGCTGGCCGAATTCGCCCGCCGCTTCACCGCGTGGCGCGACGCGGGTTGGGACACCACCGACCTGATCGGCGTCTACCGCGACCTCTGCGCCACCCTGGGCGCACCCGTCCGCGCCGAATTACCCGGCGGCCAGACCCTCGAGGGCATTGCCACCGATGTCGACACCGCGGGCCGCCTACGCATCGGCGAGCATGTCGTTTCCGCCGCCGACGTAACCCACCTGCGCCCCGGCTACTGATCCCGCCCGGAATCCGCACCCCTTGCGGGGACCCATGAATCCCCGCCCGGGGCGCCGTTGCGCGATAACGGCATCGGCGGATCAGACCGGTTGCATAATGCCGCGCGCCGCCTCACGGGCGAGTAGGCGATCGCGCTGTTCCTCGAACTTGAGGACGTCCTTTTCCAGCTTCTCGAGGAATTCCGCGAGTTCCTGCCGAGCCCGTTCGCCGCGTGGTCCGAAGTCGGTGCGGTCGAAGATGTTCCACTTCTTCAACACTGGCGCCACCACCTCTTCGAGGTGCTGGCGCAGATCGTAGATGCCGTGCTTGGCCATCAGCGCGCCGTTGCGGCGGAAGTTGGGCATGCCGAAGCCGGGCATGATGAAGTTGGCGAGGATCTGGGTGATCGCCGCCATAGCCTGGTCGGGGACCAGATCCAAGCCCGCGCCGCACATGTCACGGTAGAAGATCATGTGCAGGTTCTCGTCGGCCGCGACGCGCTGGAGCATGCGATCGGCGACCTGGTCGTCACAGACCTTGCCGGTATTGCGGTGGCTGACCCGGGTGGCCAGCTCCTGGAACGTCACGTACGCGACATTGACGAGGAATCCGCCCCAGTACGCGGGCGAGGGGATGCCGCGGGTCATATGGATCATGCGCGCCTGTTCGAGTGCGACCGGATCGACGCCACGGGTGACCACAAGGTAGTCACGCATGACGATGCCGTGTCGGTTCTCCTCGGCCGTCCAGCGCCCGATCCAGCTGCCCCACGCGCCGTCCTGGGAAAAGTTCTCGGCGATCAGACGATGGTAGGAGGGCAGATTGTCCTCGGTGAGCAGATTGGTGATCATCGCGGCCTTGGCGACCTCGTTCAGCTTGGACTGCTCCGGCGCCCAGTCCGTGCCGTCCATCGCGGCGAAGTTGCGACCCTCGTCCCAGGGAACATAGTCGTGCGGGTGCCAGTCCTTGGCCATCGACAGATGGCGGTTGAGATTCTGTTCGGCCACCGGTTCGAGTTCTTTCAGGATTTGCAGCTGGGTCAGATCCTTGGTCACACACGCCTCCACGGTTCGTTTTCGACGTCTTGTCAAGCCGGACTTGTCTTTTCACAGGCAGAGCATTGAGCAGAACAAAACGAGAGCTGGTCGAACGACAGAGCCGGGTCGAGCGGTTGCCGCCGGCTCGAAGGCTATGGAGCGATCCTGTGCGGAATCTCGAGGTTACTCGAGAGGCTCTTGCGAGGTCGCGACGGTGGCAGGGTGCCGATTGTGCAGCACGGCACGCGCCGCTGTCCACGCTTTCCGGCATGTTCTCGCGGTAGGGTTCGGGCATGGGTTATCCGGAGGAGGTGCTCGCCCCGGACGAGCAGTTGATACTCCATCGTCATCCGCATTGGAAAATGCTGTTCTGGCCGATCGTGACGCTCATTGTCGCGACCGCACTGGCCGGATTCGCCGGGGGGCTGATCTGGCGCAGGACCGAAGGCACGACCCGTTCGGTTTTGCTGATCGTGGTGCTGGTCGTCTGGCTCGGCATCGTCGGATGGCGTTGTGTCGCACGGATTATCAGCTGGAAGTCGACACACTTCATCGTGACCGACCGCCGGGTGCTCATCCGGCAGGGCGTGATCACCCACACCGGCATCGATATCCCGATGAGCCGGATTTCCAGTGTGCAGTTCCGGCACGGGCTGTTCGATCGCTTGCTCGGCACCGGCACCCTGATCATCGGATCTTCCTCCGAGGAACCGCTCGAATACGACGACATCCCACAGGTGCAGCAGGTGCACGCACTGCTGTACCGCCAGGTGTTCGAGGAGTCCAGGGACCGCGATCCGCGCTGGGACGACCGCGGCCGCAGCGGCACACCCGGGGGCAGTTACCGATGATCTGCCGGTGCAGGTCCGTAATCTGAGCATATGACCGCCGTACTGCTGGCCGAGGACGATGAGGCCATCGCCGCACCGCTGTCGCGGGCGCTTGGGCGCGAAGGCTATTCGGTCACCGTGGAACGCTTCGGGCCCGCGGTGCTCGAACGCGCATTGGAGGGCGATCACGATCTGCTCATCCTCGATCTGGGCCTACCCGGTATGGACGGGCTCGAGGTGTGCCGTCAGGTGCGCGCCCGCGGTGCCGATCTGGCCGTGCTGATGCTCACCGCGCGTACCGACGAGGTGGATTTCGTCGTCGGCTTGGATGCGGGTGCCGATGACTATGTCGGCAAACCGTTCCGCTTGGCCGAGTTGCTTGCCCGAGTGCGAGCGCTTCTGCGGCGCAGCGGAATCGGTGACGAGGCGGTCGAGGTCGGCGGTATCCGGCTGGAGCCCGCGGCGCGCCGGGTGCTGGTGAACGGCGTCGAAGTCGGCTTGGCCAATAAGGAATACGAGCTGCTCAAGGTCTTGATCGATCGGGCGGGCCAAGTGGTGCCGCGCGAAACGATCCTGCGCGAGGTGTGGGGCGACGCCGAGCTGCGCGGTTCGAAGACTTTGGATATGCACATGTCCTGGCTGCGCCGCAAGATCGGCGACGAAGGCCCGATGGCCGAGCGACGCATCGTCACCGTGCGCGGTGTCGGTTTCCGGCTGAACACCGATTGATGATGTGGCACAACTGATATGAGGCGCAGAATCCTGCGATCGATCCTCACCGTGCTGACCATTACCACGGTGGTGCTCGGCGTCCCGCTGATCTACACCGCGTGGCTGTGGGTCGAAGACATCACCCGCAAGGATCTGGAGAGCCGACTGGAGCGGATCGCCGCGGAGATCATCGCCCAGGAACACGGTGACGGGATGGTGCTCGGCGAACTCGATACCCGCCTGGTGCGCCCGCTGATCCCCAAAGACGGCAAGCTGACGATCATCTATCCGGCGCCGCAGGACAATGCCTCCCGGCTCGATATCGGCGCGGAGCAGGTCCACGATCCCGTGGTGCAATCGCTGGCGATGGGCACGAAGGGGTCGCTGCGCCTCGAGGTGCCATCGGGTCCGATGCATGCGCGGCAGATCCAGGCCGTCGCGGTGGTGGCGGTCGCGGTGCTCGCCTCACTGGGCGCGGCGGTATCGGTGGCGATGATCACCGCGCGCCGGGTCGCCGATCCGCTGCGTGACGTGGCGGCCCGTGCCGCCCGACTGGCTATGGGTGACTTCCGGCCGGATCCGCGGCGGCACGGGATTTCCGAACTGGACCGCGTTTCCGATGTGCTCGATTCGGCGACCGTCGAGATCGCCGGGCGGTTGCAGCGTGAGCACGCACTGGTCGCGGACGTTTCCCATCAACTGCGCAGTCGCTTGACCGCGGTGCGATTGCGGCTGGACGAATTGTCCGAGCATTCCGATCCGGCCGTGGTGCACGAGGCCGAGGAGGCGATGGCACAGGTCGACCGGCTGACCGACGCGATCGACGATCTGGTCCGGGCCTCCCGTGACGAGGACGCCGCCGATCGCGATCCGGTACCCGTCATGGACGAACTGCGCGGTGTCGTCGAGGAATGGTCGCATCCGTTCACCGAGGCGGGCCGGATCCTGCGGCTGATCGGCGACGAATCGCTGCGCGCGCCGATCACCGGTTCCCGGCTGCGCGAAGCACTCGCCGTGCTGGTCGACAATGCGTTGATGCACGGCGGCGGCACCTGCACGGTATCGGTGCGCACGGTGCGGACGGTCAGTGATCGCGAGCCCCTGGTGGTGGTGGAAGTCGCCGACGAGGGCGATGGCATTCGTGACGAACTCGCGCCGCACATCTTCGACCGCGGCTTCTCCGCCGGCGGCTCGACCGGTGTAGGGCTCGCCCTCGCCAGGGCGCTCATCGAGGCGGATGGTGGACGATTGGAATTGCAGCGCCGCCGTCCCGCGCTGTTCGCGATGTTCCTCGGATCCAGTGCGTCACAGCGCACGTCGAACGGCGCGCAGGTGCCTGAGCCGCGCTAGCTGCGGTCGAGTTGGTCTTCCTCGAGCAGGTCCTCGAATTCCTCGACGAGTTCGCTGATTTCGTCCGGGAACACCCAGCGTCGCATCGCCCAGAAGCGGAACGCCATCTGCAGCAGATTGCCGATGACGAAGGCGCTGATGAAGTCCGCGATGTTCTCGACGGTGAAGCTCACATCGGGCTGGCGTAGGTCGAAGACGTAGCTGGAGATCCACAGCGGCATGAAGCTCAGCACGACGCCGACGCCGCTGACGCCGAAGAACAGCAGTGCCTCGTGGTGCTTCTCGCGGCCGCCGCGGTTCTTGAACGACCATTCGCGGTTGAGGATGTAGGAGCAGATGACCGCGATCACACCGGAGATGATCTTCGCGGTGACCGGCTTGGTCTCCAGCACGGTCCACTTGAGCACATAGAAGATGCCCGAGTCGATGATGAAGGTGGTCGCGCCGACGACGGCGAATTTGATCAGCTCGTGGTGACGGTAAGCGATCTCCCGCAGGGGCTTGGGGAGGACGTTGACCACATCGTCGACGAAAGACACAAGGCCCGAGTGTACCGGTAGGGATCCCCGCGCTCGGACATGACAAGATGGCACGACGTGAGCGAGCGAATCATCAACACCGTCTCCACGGGAGGCGTGACCTCCCGCCGTTCATTCGATCCTGCCGCCATGCCCACCGTCACCATGATCGGTGGTGGCCAGCTCGCGCGTATGACGCACCAGGCCGCCATCGCGCTGGGGCAGCGGCTGCGGGTGCTGGCCGAGAATCCGGATGACCCGGCCGCACAGGTGAGCCCCGAAGTCGTACTCGGCAGCCACACCGATCTGACCGCGCTGCGCAAGGCCGCTGTCGGCTCGCACGCGCTCACCTTCGATCACGAGCATGTGCCGACCGAACATCTGGAGGCGCTGGTCGCGGAGGGCGTGAACGTGCAGCCGCCGCCACATGCGCTGGTCTTCGCGCAGGACAAGTTGGCCATGCGGACCAGGCTGTCCGAGCTCGGATTGCCGGTGCCCGCCTTCGTGCCGGTCACCGCGGTGGCGGATGTGGTGCGATTCGGTGACGAACACGACTGGCGGATCGTGCTGAAGGCGGTGCGCGGCGGTTACGACGGGCGCGGTGTCTGGATGCCGGCGTCGACGGCCGAGGCCGAGACGATCGTGTCCGATCAGCTGGCGCACGGGGTGCAGCTGCTCGCGGAGGCCAAGGTGGACTTGAAGCGCGAACTGTCGGCGATGGTGGCGCGCTCGCCGTTCGGTCAGGCCGCGACCTGGCCGGTGGTGGAGACGGTGCAGCGCAACGGTCAGTGCGCTGTGGTGATCGCGCCCGCGCCGGACCTGAGCGACGAATTGGCCGCGCAGGCCGAGACCCTCGCACTCAACCTTGCCGCGGAACTCGGTGTGGTCGGTGCGATGGCGGTCGAACTCTTCGAAACCAATGATGGCACCATCCTGATCAACGAACTGGCCATGCGCCCGCACAACTCCGGTCACTGGGGCATGGACGGCGCGTGCACCGGACAGTTCGAACAGCATCTGCGCGCGGTGCTCGACTATCCGCTCGGCGATACCAGTCCGCTGGCGCCGGTCACGGTGATGGCGAATATTCTCGGCGCGGCCGAGGCGCCGACCATGTCGATGGACGAGCGGCTGCACCACCTGTTCGCCAGATTGCCGCAGGCGAAGGTGCACCTGTACGGCAAGGGCGAACGCCCGGATCGCAAGATCGGGCATGTCAACGTGCTCGGCGACGACGTCGCCGCGGTGCGGGAGCAGGCCGAGCGCGCGGCGCATTGGATGTCGCACGCAATGTGGACCGACGGATGGGATCCCCACGGTGAGTAATGCGCAAGTTGGCCTGATCATGGGCAGCGACTCCGACTGGCCGACCATGGAGGCCGCCGCGATCGCCTTGGCGGAGTTCGATATTCGCTTCGAGGTGGGTGTCGTCTCGGCGCACCGTACACCGCAGCGCATGCTCGACTATGCGCGCGAGGCGGCGGGCCGTGGCCTGAAGGTCATCATCGCGGGTGCGGGCGGTGCCGCCCACCTGCCCGGCATGGTCGCCTCCGCTACCCCGCTCCCGGTCATCGGGGTGCCGGTTCCGCTCAAATATCTCGACGGCATGGACTCGCTGCTGTCCATCGTCCAGATGCCAGCGGGCGTCCCGGTGGCCACCGTCTCCATCGGCGGCGCCCGTAACGCGGGACTGCTCGCCGCCCGCATTCTGGCCAGCAACGACCCCGCCCTGCGCACCCGCATGGAACAGTTTCAGGCCGGCCTGGAAACCATGGTCCTGGAAAAGGACGAAGCCCTGCGCACCAAACTTCTCGGCTGACGATTCCGGCGTCGGTATTCAGCCATGCGGATCCGGTATCGGCCGGGCTCAGTACGGTGATGCGGTGGCTATCGAGGAAACCGTTCGGGGGCGTACTGGCGACGATGCGGCCAGGTTTCGGCTGACCGTGGTGGATCAAGCATTGCGGTTGTTCGCCGAGCAAGGGTATGAGGCGACGACCGTGGATGAGATCGCGGAGGCTGCGGGGATTTCGCGGCGGACGTTCTTTCGGCAGTTCCGGTCGAAGGAGGATGTGATTTTCGCCGATCACGAGTCGCAGCTGGCGAAGGCGGCGGAGTTCCTGGCGGCGGCGCAGGGGGATCCCTGGGCGGCGGTATGCGCCGCGGTCGTGCAGGTATTCGAGCGTTTCACCCAGTGGCGCGAGATCGCCGAGCGGCGGTATCGGGTGGTGCGGAAGGTTCCCGCACTGCGCGAGCGCGAGATCGTGACCGTGTTCCGGTACCAGCGGTTGTTCACCGACTATCTGCGCGAGCGGCTGCCGGAGGTGCCGGATCTGGCGCGGGTGCAATTCACGGCTGCGGTGACGGCCACCCACAACTACTTGCTGCGGCGTATGGTGCGCGGCGAGTCGGATGCGGGAACGGCGGATCTGCGCGAGGAGTTGTCGGCGATTCCGCGTGGGCGCGGGTCGGGGTCGACGGAGATGGTGGTCGCGGTGTTTCCGAGGGATATGCCGCCGCGGCAGGTGGCGGACCTGGTGACACGGCAGCTCGGTAGGTTGTGATGAGAGTCAACTTATGCCCTATATGACACTGAGTGCCGGTTTGCCAGGCCACTTGACGTGTTTTCTGGGCGTATATTGAATGAAATCTTGGCACTGAGTGTCGAGCGCTGGAAACTCCGATTCAGCACAATCGCGACCGACAAACAGGAGTGTGTCCCATGGCGGGGAACCCCGATTTCAACCTCTTCCAGCTCGAGGACTTCCACGATGAACTGCGTGCGGCCATCCGCGGACTGGCGGAGAAGGAAATCGCTCCGTACGCCAAGGACGTCGACGGCAACGCCCGCTTCCCGGAGGAGGCACTGACCGCGCTCAACGCCACGGGCTTCAATGCGGTGCACGTGCCCGAGGCCTACGGCGGCCAGGGTGCGGACTCGGTCGCCACCTGCATCGTGATCGAAGAGGTCGCCCGCGCCTGCGGTTCGTCCTCGCTGATCCCGGCGGTCAATAAGCTCGGCACGATGGGCCTGATCCTCAACGGCTCCGACGAGCTCAAGCAGAAGGTGCTGCCGGACATCGTCAACGGCGATATGGCCTCCTACGCGCTGTCCGAACGAGAGGCCGGCTCTGATGCCGCCGGCATGCGCACCCGGGCCAAGCAGGACGGCGACGACTGGATCATCAACGGCTCCAAATGCTGGATCACCAACGGCGGCAAGTCTTCCTGGTACACCGTCATGGCGGTAACCGATGCGGACAAGGGTGCCAACGGCATCTCCGCATTCCTGGTGCACAAGGATGACGAGGGCTTCGTCGTCGGCCCGCTCGAGCACAAGCTCGGCATCAAGGGCTCGCCGACCGCCGAACTGTACTTCGAGAACTGCCGGGTGCCGGGTGACCGCATCGTCGGCGCGCCGGGCACCGGCTTCAAGACCGCGCTGCAGACCCTCGACCACACCCGTCCGACGATCGGAGCCCAGGCCGTCGGTATCGCGCAGGGCGCGCTCGACGCCGCGATCGAGTACACCAAGGACCGCAAGCAGTTCGGCGCCGCGATCGCCGATTTCCAGAATACCCAGTTCATGCTCGCTGATATGGCGATGAAGATCGAGGCCGCCCGCCTCATGGTCTACACCTCCGCGGCCCGCGCCGAGCGCGGCGAGAAGAACCTCGGCTTCATCTCCGCCGCCGCCAAGTGCTTCGCCTCCGACGTGGCCATGGAGGTCACCACCAATGCCGTGCAGCTCTTCGGCGGCGCGGGCTACACCACCGACTTCCCGGTGGAGCGGATGATGCGTGACGCCAAGATCACCCAGATCTACGAGGGCACCAACCAGATCCAGCGTGTCGTCATGTCGCGCGCACTGCTCAGAGGCTGATTCCGCCGATCGAGGGCGGTTCGTGCTGATCAGGTGTCGCATCTCTAGGCCGTCCACAGGCCGTCAAGGAGTGCGGGCCGTCTACTGAACATGCCTTCGATCGCACGCCGTGCACGCTCATAGCTCGACGGCACCAGGTGCGTATAAACGCGCAACGTGAATCCCGGATCTTCATGGCCGAGGTACTCGGCCAGCTCGGTGACCGAGCAACCATCCGCCAACAGCATCGACGCAAACAGGTGCCGCAATGCGTGCATGCCGTCGATCCGTGGGCGATACTCCAGACCCACATTCCGGAATGCGGCCTGCCATACCACCTTCGTGAACAGGTCGCCGGTGTAGAGCCGACCCGCCTCACCGGTCATGAGCAACCGCACCGTCACCAGCTCGCCATCCGGCTTACCCCATGGCAAGGTCACCACGCTCGGAGGAAATTGCCACGAATGGTCGTCAATCCCCGTGAGCACCGCATCGGCCACCGGCACAGTCCGAGTCTTGCCGCCCTTGGGGAGAGCGAACATCATGACACCATCGACAGTCTTGATCTGGCGCTCTACCCGGATGACCTTCGCATCGCGGTCGACATCGTCGGGAGAGAAACCCAGAATCTCGCCTTGCCGAAGTCCAGCACCAGCACCGAGATCGGCCACGATCCCGAACCGGGGCTCCATCCCATATCTCACTGTGTGCAAGCGATCCTCCGGCCAGACAACTACTTTCGGGCTACGAGCGACCGGGCGCCGAACCGTCTTCACCTTGCAGGGATTCCGGCGGATCACCTTGTCGTCCACCGCCGAGTCACACACCGATGACACGATGGTGAATAGCACCGCTTGATAGTTTTCGGACAACCCTCGCTCGATCATTCCGGCGACGAAATCGCGAATAGTCGAAGGCTTTTCGATCGTGTCGAACGTGAAACTGCCTAGAGCCGGATAGATCTGCCGTTCCAACCGACTCCGCAGCGCCTCTCGGGTGGCCGGATCAGATGACTGTGCCTTGAACCAGCTTTCCGCCTGTTGCCGAAACGTCTTACGCGAAGCTCGTGGGTCGATGTATTTACCCTCGCGCTTGTCCGACTCGACCTCGATCAGGAAATCATCGGCGCGTTTGCGTTGCCGATCCGGAAACGACTTGGATCGTTCCGCACCGTCCGGGTCGATGTAGCGAACGCGGTAACGCAGACCACGCCCGTACAGTTCGGTCTTTTCCATGACCGGTTTGCCGCGCCCATTGACGATGACCTTGCCATCCTCATCACGTGTCGGCCGCCACCAGCGATCGTCTACGTGGCCCATCAGGCAGCCTCATCCTGATCAGCCCATGCGCGAAGTCTCGCCGGGTTGTAGCGCAGGTGACGACCCACCTTTTTGACCGGCGGTCCGCCTCCCGCCCACTTCCACTGATAGAGCGTCTTGATAGGTACACCGAGGAAGTAGGAAGCTTCCTCCACTGTCCACATCCGATTGTCGGGTAGTTCCACCGTTATCCCCCTACGCTACTTGCCGAATTTCTGAATCTTCTTGCATGCCTTATGGATTCGCGGCCATCCTGGCTTTCAGGTACTCGGCGCGCCATGTGGTTCGTTGGGATATGGCGGCCATGATCAGGTGTTCGCGCAGGGGCCGGGATTGGTCGCCGGGTTCGACCGGGGTGACCTTCACATGGCTGGTGTCGGGTTTGACGATGCCGACATCGGCCAGGAGTTGCCGAACGAAATCGGCACGGTCGGCCTTGTGATCCGAGAGGGTCTTGCCGCTCCACCGCCGCGAGACCAAGACCCGGCGACCGGGCAGGCCGAGGGTATCTCGGCGGTGGGCTTTGCCCTTGCAGCGTCCGGGAATGGTTTTGTCGCTGGCGCCCTTGGGGACGATGCCGTACCGCAACCAGACCGCGCATTTCGGTGAGCACGGGGTGTGTTTGAGCTCGGTGTGTAACCGGTCGTAGTGCACGGAGGTGCGCACCGAATCGGTGTCCAGGACCTCGCTGATCGACTTGGTGAGGTATTTCGTGGCGTAGCCGATGGCGCGGTCGGCGTCCTTGCCGGGAACATGGCCGCGGATGTCGCCGGGGTCCATGCGTGCCCCGAACTGCACGGTGTAGGCCGGTTCGAGGTCATCGATGGTGTCGAGAACGTCCAGGGCGTCATCCCAGCCCTGCAACGGTGCCTTCGTGTCCGGGTCCACGAAGGTCATCACCTTGTGGTCCCAGACCGGCATCCGATCCCCGGAATACACCTCGTTCTGCGGGTCGAAGTGCGGCCACCACACTTGGTGGTAGGTCGCCGCGGTGACCAGTTTCAGGATGTCGCGCGGGATCGCGGTCCGCAGCAGCACGTGAATGTGCGGGGCACCACGCTTTTGCGGTTCCACGGCCGCGAAGTACTGCACGTCGTAGCCGACCGCGCGGCGCAGGTTCTGAATCCAGCGGTCGAACAACGCCGAGAAGAACACGATGTCCCGTGCGGCGCTCGGGTAGTCGTACTCATCGGGCCGACGCGGGGACCCATCCGAGCAGGGCTTGCCGTCCTTGTCGACCGCGCCATCGTGGTTGATCGCACCATAGGACGGCATGGTGAGGGTGACCATCATCGAGGGCCGGTACTTGCCGCCATAGATACGCCCGATGGTGTTGCGCGTGACCTTCTTACGCGGCAGATCCGGCACATCCTGGCGCCGCTTGGTGGAACGAGCACGCCGCTTGGCCGGTTTCGGATCCAGTGCGGGCAGCGGGCCACGCAGACCACAGGCCCGCAATTCCTTGTCGAGATCGGCGACGATTTCCCGGATCGCGGCCATCAGATCTTCGTCGCCGTCGTCTTTCGCCTCCAAGTATTGGGTCGCGAGATCGGCTCTGGCGGTGAGCAATTCGGTTTGCCACTCGGTCGGTTCACGCTTCTCGGCCACCGGTTCGGTATCGGCGTGCCAGCCTTCCCGGCATTGGGTGATCCGCAGATAGCGGGCCTTGTCCGCACACGGCTTGCACACCGATGCCACGGTTGCCTTGCAGGGTGCCCCGATGTAGGAGACGGTCCCGGTGTGCGGATCCTCGGTACGCATCGTGACCGGTCGCACGCACACCCCGAATTTCTCGGCCGCAGCGACGGCGACTTCATACAGGTTGGGCAGGGCGCGACGCTCGGCCGCGGTTTCGCGGCTCTTGGCTTCCGTGGTGGTGTCGGTGTTGGTCATCAGGCAGCGTCCTTCCACCAGTGGCCACCGTCGATACGGGGCAGCTCGATCGCTTCGGCGAGTGAATCCGAGTGCCGCATCACCAGTTCCACGGTTGCGGGACCGGCGATGGTGGCGCGGCATTCCAGGGCACCGAAGGCGTGTGCCAGGTGCTCGACACGGTTTTCCCAGTCGGCGGGGCAGTGGCCTTCCAGCATCCGCACCCGCAACCGGTCCACCGAATCGCCGACCTCCACACTGCGCAACGGTGGGATAAGGGTGTGCTCACCCCGGTCGATGCTCAGACCGCAGGCCGTCATGAGCCGGGTCCAGCGACGCCTGTAGCGCCACCAGGTCAGGAACCGGTGCCGTGCCCGCGAGGTGATCCACCGCTCGAAGGTCTCCGGATGCTTCGCACGCCAGAGCACCATCCCCGCGATGGACACCCCGACCACCACGACAGCCCATCCCCAGCCGAGGAAACGGCCGGCCGCGACCGCCAACCCCAACGGCAGCGACACCATCGGGAACAACACCGCCCACCAGGCGATCACCGCGACAGCCTTGATGATCAGCCACACCAGTTCCAGCAGTGCCTGCGCGATCACGTCGGACGGGTCGGTGTCGCGTTGTTGGGTTTTCGTGGCCATCACAGCAGCCCCCTCGCCGCGGGTTGGATATCGAAGTCGAGGCCCAATTGGGTCGGTACCGGTGCCTCATCGATCCAGCGACGCCACAACTCTTCATCTGAATCCCGGTACACCACAACCACTTTCGATCCACGAGCCGTGTTCAGATTGCTCGCGTAGAGAGTGGCGTCAGTGACGTTGCGGGCCTTCGGCAAGGGTTTGACCTGCTCACCGATCAACACACCCCACTGCACGGGCTTACGGGCGCTCATGCCGCCCACCGCCAATCGGACTCATCGGAGTGATCGCCGTCGTTGTCGATGGCGTCATCCCAGCCGGGAAGATCCCCGGTTTCCGCGAGCAGGTGCACCGCGACCGCGATCGAGTCCAGGCCCGAACGCTCCAGGTGGCAGCGGCGTACCGAGCGGATGTCGAGAACAGCGTCGATATCGTCATAGTCGAAACCGTCGATGTCGTGAGTACGGCGAATGGTCATCACAGAGCCTCGATTTCGGGGACGCCGCACACCGTGCAGGTGCGCGAACGGGTGGAGACGCCGAGCAGCCGTTTCGTGGTCTGCCAGGCTTCAGGGAAGGAATGGCCGTGGTCTTCGCAGCGGGCAGCGGCCAGGCAGCCGTCACAGAGCACCTTGTCGCCGTCGTAGATCCAGCCGACACCAGCCGATCGAGCGTTGAGGTAGTGCACGGCCTGATGCACGGAGTCGAAACACACCGACTCACCGGAGTTTTCGGCGTAGATGTCGCCGCAGCCGTCGCAGTAGATGACGACATGGCATTCAGTGACGAACCCGCGCTTCATGCCGCCACCGGCCCCTCGTCGCCGAGGTCATCGGGATCGAAACCCGTGTAATCCTCAGTAGGACCGACGATTTCGGGTGCCGGAGAGTAGAGCTCGACAATGCGGTCGATCGCGTCATCGGAGACCCAGAACGCCCGCACCCGCACGAACTCGGTGGTGCCGTCCTCGCCGACATAACCGACACCGGGCGTGTGCTCGGAGATCCGGTCACAGTGGGCGCCACGATCGCGGGAGCCTTGACCGTGCACCATCGTTGTTTGGGTCGGTTCATCCAGGCGCAGCCCGATCCGGATCGGGAACAACTGCCGATTCGGCATCGTCTCTTTCGACGGGTCCTGCAACGCGGCCACGACCGACACCGCGGCAGCGCGGCCCTGTGACAGCAACATCCCGGTCAGGCGCCGGAACTCTTCTTGCTGTTCGCGGGTGGCATAGGACGACAACGCCGCCGCTTCATCGATGATGATCAGGATCAGTGGTTCATCCGGGGTCGGGACATGCTTGCGGATACCGGCGTGGCGCATCCCGGCGAGTCGTTCACGCATGGTCTGCTCGGCCTCGCGCAGCATCGCCAGGATCGTGGTCGTGTCGGTGGCGAAGCGGACGAACAGCCGATCCTCACCCGCGCCGAATTCCGCGCCGCCCTTGGGATCACCCAGGTACACATCCACCAACCCGGCCTTGATCGCAGGCCCGAGACCCGCCACCAGCGACCACAACACCGAGCCCTTACCCGAACCGGTGGCACCGGCGAGCAGGATGTGCCCGTAGAGGACCCGCAGCCGCCAGGTATCGAAGTCCTCGGTCACCCCGACCGGGACCGCCTCCAGGTCCACCCCGCCCGGAACCACCTCCGACACCGTTGTCGGCGCAGCGAGGGTGTCGAACACCCGCACCTGGAGACGGACCCAGCTGGGCTCGGGTGACACCACGCTCACCCCGGGAACACGCAGATAGGTGGCGAACTGGTCGAGAACTTCGTCGTTGTTCCAGTCCGACAGGGACTGACCACCCAGCATCAACAGGTCCACATCGAGGCCGTGATCGGTGTAGTAGTAGCCCTCGAGGTAGGGGAATCCGCCCTCGATCGACCCCAGGCCCAGCGCGGCGAGCATCAGGTTCGTCTGCGGCGGGTCCGCCAGAATCGAGACTGCCGTATCCAATCCGGGCGGCGCCTGAGCCGCGATATCCGCCGCGGTGACCGGACGGGCACCAGGACCGGCACCCAGCCGGGACCAGTAGGCCAGCACCGCCGCACCTGTTGCCGCACCAGCAGACAGCAACGCCAACGTTGTCGACATCACGCCCCCTCAGCGTCAGAGGGCTTGCCCAGCTCACAGAACAGGCGGCAGCCGTTCGAATCCGCAGGCGGGGCAGGCTGATCGCAGAACATCACGCACTCACGCGGCGAACGCTTGTGCTGGTCGTCACAAAACATCACGCACCGAGGCGATTCCGGGGCCGCGATCGCAGCCGGGGCAGTCGCGGCCAACAGCGGGACGAACAACACCCCAGCGAGTACAACTTTCGTGATCATCACGCCGCCGCCTTCACCAGATCGACACGCGACTGAGCGGCTTCCCGGTCCGCGAGTGCTTCCAGCAGGTCAGCGATACCGAGATCGAGCAGGTTCCGCAGGCCCTGAGCTTGCTCGATCGTCAGCTGCATCCCGCACGCGGGACCGAAATCGATGTGCAGCTTGCCGTTCCAGTAATGGACTTCGAACGAGACATGATGGGCGGCCATCGTCACCAGCACGTCATCGTCGGCGCCGGTTGTGTGCCGTGGGTAGAACTTCTCGGACATGGGGAACTCCTCAGGACATTGCCAGCGGCAGCGCTTCTTGCACCGGCCGCACAGGACGAACAGGACGCACCGGCGTAGGAACCGGACGAGGACGAACAGGAGCCACCACCGCCACCGGCTCCGCAACAGCGGCGGCAACGGGTTCGGACGCAGAGGCGTGGGTTGGTTGGTCAGCCACCTCATCAGCGACCGATGCAGCAGCCGGGACAGGTGTTGGAGCCGAATTGTGTTGTGCCGCACGAAGCAGCACAGCCAGGCCATGCGTGTCCGCGAGCAGCGATATCGGGGCGATAGCGGCCACCGTCGCCGACAGGACCGCCGAGGCCCACACCGGCAGGGTGATGCCGGAGACGACCGCGTGCAGGCAGTTGCCCACGATCGACACCGCCGCGCCGATGATCAACAGCCGCACGAAGTAGCGGCGATCCGGGCTGTTGGCCAGCACCAACGTGCCCAGGGTGGCCAGCAGGATCGTGCCGTCGATGACGACCGGCAGCAGCCACGCATCACCACGCGGGATGTGAGCCAGCACGGCCAGGTCTTGCAACGTGGCGAAGGACAACCGGAACGCGGCAGCCCCGACGCCGACGATGGTTATGACCGCGAACACACGAACGAGCAGCATGCTCGCGGTCGCCACGTTGAACCTCATGACTACGCGGCCTTAGAACCCGGGATATCGGCCGGAGCCTGCTTCGAACCGGAGTTGTCGCCCTTGATCCCGGTCGCCCGGAACTTGTAGGTGACATACGAGAAGTTCTTGTCACCCGAACCCTGCCGGACAACCACCGGTTCGGCGGTCAAACCCTCCAGCTCGATCATCCGCATCCCGGTACCCGGAACGATCTCCTTCGACGCCGGTACCGGCTGATGCGAGGCGACGAACACGATCTGGAACGAGGCACGCGCAGCCTTACCCTCGTTGCCCTCATGCGGGTCGGTCACCGACGCCGACCACAACGGCAACCCCGTGCCGTTCCCGTCCTTGTCGAAGTCGAAAACACCCTCCACCGCCGCACGCGGATCCGGGTTGTACTTCGTCATCTGCGTGATCTCCCCCAGCAGCACCAAACCCTGCGGGAACGCATCCTTGAACTCGATCGGGAACCGGTAACCCCTCATGATTGCCATTGCTTCTCCTTGGCTTGACTTCCGCACCGTGTGTGCGCCGTATCACTACGGTAGCAGTTGCTTTCCAGTGAAAGCAACTACTTTCCATAGTGAATATGCAGCTACTGCGCACTTCGGCATAAGCCCAGGTAAAGCGAGGAAAGACGACTGCTATCCTCACAGAGGCAACTGCTACTCACGAAGGAGCACCGTGACCGGTCCCGACCACACCCCGGTTCCACCGGCCCACTTGCGCATCGCTCACGCCATCCGAGCCGACATCGAGGCTGGCCGCCTGCGCGATGGTCAACGACTTCCGTCTACCCGAGAACTCGCGAAGCAATGGCAAGCCAGCCAGCTCACGATCACGAAAGCGATGGACCAGCTAGCCGACGACGGCTACGTAGCGAGTCGTGAGCGATCAGGCCGTGTCGTCACTACACCGACAGCGCTCAGTTTGGCTATGTCGACACCGGTACGCCCAGGACGCCCACGAGTCGTCTACGTCGGCGGGTACCCCGGGAGCGGCAAGAGCGAGTTCGGCCGCGTTCTTGCACGCGAGACCGGATGGGCAATCCTCGACAAGGACACGATCGCACGCCCGATCATCGAACCGGCCCTTGAAGATCTGGGCGAGAGCATCAACGATCGCGAATCCGACACCTATTTGAATCGAATTCGACCACGCGAATACGAGGCCCTTGCCGCTGTCATTCAGGACAACATCGAGTGCGGCAACTCGGTGATCGCGGCTGCACCGTATCTCCGCGAATTCAATGACAAGGCTTGGATCGACCGCGCAACCGCGCGTGCAGCGACATCAGGAGCCGATACGACATTCGCTTGGGTCCGATGCACCCCCGATACGATGCTGACTTATCTCCGGCACCGGGGTGCGGGCAGGGATGGCTGGAAGCTGTCCCATTGGGAGGAATACGCGGCTCGAATCGATGAGTCATACCGACCCGCAGCTGAACATGTTGTGATCGAAAACGATCCGGACAGCGAGCCACTACGTACGCAGGCCCAGCATCTGATCGAGAAGTTCCGACGGGAAGCGATACCGTCCCAATGAGTCACGGCGTAATCCTCTATGGCGCACCAGCATCCGGCAAGGACACAGTCACCGCTGCGCTTACAACTGCGGATCACCGATTTCGGCTGTACTACCGCCTGAAGGCTGGCCCTGGCAGGACCGATGGATACCGCATGACGACTCCTGAGGCGCTTGATCTTCTAGCGGAGCATGGCCAAATCATTTGGCAGAATGAACGTTACGGCTCGCGCTATGTCATTGACCGCGGTCATCTGCTTGAGATGATTAGTGCCGATGCGATCCCCGTCATCCATGCAGGGCAGCCTGAAGTCATCTCCGCAGTACGCAGCGCCTTTCCTCAGACAACATGGATTATCGCGCAGCTGTGGTGCCCGCCCGATATCGCACGATCGCGGATCGTTGAACGCGGCACAGGCGACGTTGATGCCCGACTTGCCGCATGGGAGGCTACGCCGCTCCTGGAAGACGCCCACCTCAACATCGACACATCATTGTCCGCCCCAACCGAATCAGCGGACGCAATCCGCCGCGCCATGGAGTCCGAGTGACCGTCTTCGATGTAGTTGTGCCCGCGCTCACCATTCAGACAAGCGATGGTTCTATCGACTTCGCCGCCACGCGAAGGTACGCGGAGCGAGCCGCCGCAACCTGGGTCGATTACCTCATTCTCTCGGGATCAACCACGCGAGGCGACCTGCTGACTCCCGACGAACGCGCCGCCATCATCGACCTATGGCTTGATGTCGCCGAGCCAGCTCGATTGCTTCCATGCTGCTGGGAACCCGCGGACATCGAGCACGCTGTAACTCGGATGGTCACACCGATGGCCGTGTTGCAGCATCGCGACCACGTCAGCGCGCTGCAATTTATCCGCGAATTGCCAACTGGCACAGCTATTTACAGCCATCCGATGTTTGGCGGTACTGTCTTCGACGCTGCACTCGCACGCGATGCTCGCGCCGCCAACGTCTTACCGGTCGGCGGAAAGCTCGCCAAGATCAACACGGATCAGGTACGTACCATCCGCGAAGCTACGGGCAACGCCTTTCAACTCTGGGACGGGTCGTCCCGACGAATTGCGGCCTCTGTTCGCGCAGGCGCAACAGGTATCGTCGCCACACCGTTAAGTCCCTTCGGGGAGAACTTCCCCGCCAAGGACACCGCAGCGATCCAACTTGCAGTTGACCCTATCCAGTCAGCCCTCGACTCTTTGGCTACTCGAATGGACCGCACCAAGGCGCTGATACAGCAGGCAACCAGCGCAATCTGATATTCGCTACCGACTTCTTGAGGGCACCACTTACACTGAATCTGTCACGCGAGTGATGCTGGGCGGTGAGACGCCGGGTGCAACCGACGCCTCACCTGATGGGTTACTTAGCCCGCAGCCAGCGGACCAGCATGAGCGCCCCGGCGATCACGGCAGCAACCGTCAAGACGATGCCGTAGTCGACCGGGGCCTTGCTCTTTCTCCGGCGATGTTTCGCCATCCCCACCACCTCCCTCCTGGGCGCGGTGTCTGGACCAATGTCCACCGCCCCTCGAAGAGAGGTGCCATCACCCTACGCCAGTCCGCCGACCAGAACCCTTGGAACGCAGCCCATTC
Organism: Nocardia citri; assembly: GCF_054065835.1. Classification (NCBI taxonomy): domain Bacteria; kingdom Bacillati; phylum Actinomycetota; class Actinomycetes; order Mycobacteriales; family Nocardiaceae; genus Nocardia; species Nocardia citri. The sequence goes on along the minus strand of NZ_JBSUQM010000011.1, from coordinate 49,580 downwards.
CACGAACCAGGCAGCAGCAGCGAGCGATGTTTGATCGGGCTACGGGAATTGGGCTGTGACTGGCTTCCAGACGCGCCATCGGCACGTACTGCGGTCACTGCCGAATTCAGCCATACAGGATCAAGAGCGCCTGCGGCGGCGCTACGCGCCGCCGCCGCGCTACGACGCGCAACCGTCTTGCTCGTCCCTCGCCGCCGGGCGCGTCGGCACGTCGGCGACGCGTTGCGCCTCCAATGTCGCTCCAGGACATGATTGGCCATTTTGGCAATAACAGAGGAAGTGTGGGCGCGACGTGAGCCGTACCCGACCTACCTCCCGCAGCCGATCACGAAACGGCCGGCGGGCTGCCCGGTCGACTGGCTGTGGTCCCGACCCGCAGCGGTCACGGACCGGGGGAGTGTGCCGTTGAGGTACCAGCTGCCGCACTACGACCGGGCTCCGTCCGTTCCGGGCCATTCCCAGTCGGGGAATTGGGCGACACCGACCCGAACACGTGCCCGCAGACGCAAGCCCTCGCCGCGGTAGTCGACCATCGTCACCCCCGATGTCGGGCAGCTGATCGACGGTAGCGGCAGCATGTCCTTTCCATCCGCGCCGGATAGCACCAATCTCACCCCTAGAGAACACATCCCGGCTCGGGGTCCCGCCTCCTCATGGCCCCATGATCTGACTTCAGTCCGGGTGAGTAAAGGGCGCTACCGCGTCGCTACGCGATGGCCGAAGGCCACCCTTGACTAACCCTCCCTCAGCACAGGATCGGCCAGTATGAGGAAGCGGGGAGAGTAGGTGTCGGACATGCCAAAGCAGCGGATAGGCGATCTATCCGCTGCAAAAGCCAGGCCGTCTACAGGCCGTGGGAGGCCGGGGAGCGCCCGGAACAGGTGAGAACCAAGGAGAACCTTCCGCCCAGCTCAGACGAGATTTTCACGCTCTTCCCCGAGGGCACCGGTTTCCGGCCGCAAGATCACCCAGATCTACGAGGGCACCAACCAGATCCAGCGTGTCGTCATGTCGCGCGCACTGCTGCGAGGCTGATGACGCATACCGACCGGGAGTTCACGCCGAAGCACTGAGCGGTTCGAACACCCGGTCTTTTTGCGGTAACCGGTGCCGGTCGGGCGGCATCGAGGCAACTGATCGGGAATCGGTCCGATCCTCGCGGACCATCCGTATCAGGCGACCAGATCGGCGTATTCGCGGTGCTCGGCGATGTACTTCTCGACGTACCAGCAGGTCGGGATGATGGCGAAGCCATCCGCGCGCGAATCCTGCAGCGCGTACTCGACCACCTGGGCGGCCACGCCGCGGCCGCGGAACTCCGGGAAGGTCATGGTGTGGTGGAAATCCCGCACCTTAGGGGGGTGGTTGTCGGCGGAGCCGACGGGGCGGGTGAGGTCAGCGTCTTCGCGTTCGGCGTAGTCGGCGTACCCGGCGAGGGTGTCGTCGATATAGATCTCGAATCGGGTATCGGCGACATTGTGCTCGAGCCTGGTGGTCATGGTCGGGTGAAACTCCTCAGCGGCCGGGAATGTTCCGTCTACAGAATCGCTCCTGGATTGAGGATGCCATGCGGATCGAGCGCATCCTTGATCCGGCGTGTGAGAGCCATCACATCGGGTCCGAGCTGATCGGGCAGCCACGCCTTCTTCAAACGGCCCACTCCGTGCTCGCCGGTGATGGTGCCGCCGAGTTCGATGGCCAGATCCATGATCTCGCCGAAGGCGCGGTGCGCGCGTTCGGTCATATCCGTGTCGGCCGGATCATGCACGATGAGCGGGTGGGCATTGCCGTCCCCGGCGTGCGCGATCACCGAAACCAGCACATCGTTGTGTGCCCCGATAGCAGCGACGCCGTTGACCAGATCGGCGAGCCGCGGCAACGGAACACCGACATCCTCGAGCAGGAGCGTCCCGATCTTCTCGACCGCCGGAATGGCGAAACGCCGTGCGGCGGTGAAGGCTTCGCCTTCGGTCGGATCCTCGGTGTGGAAAACCTCGGTGGCACCGGACTTTTCGCAGATGCCCGCCATGACTTCGGCCTCGTGCCCGGCGAATTCGCCTGGTGCGTCGGAACGGGCGAGTAGCAGCGCGGCGGCCTCGCGATCCAGACCCATCCGCAGCTCGTCCTCTACCGCATTGATCGCGACGGCATCCATGAACTCGAGCATGGCGGGCCGCAGGGCGCCGGTGATGCCGAGGATGGCGTCGGTGGCGGCGGTCAGCGTCGCGAAGGTCGCTACCACAGTGGACTGTGGCGGCTGTGCGGGCAGCAGTCGCAAGGTGAGTTCGGTGATCACCCCGAGCGTGCCCTCGCTGCCGACGAACATCTTGGTCAGCGACAGGCCCGCCGAATCCTTGAGCCGGGGTCCGCCGAGCCGGACCACCGTGCCGTCGGCGAGCACCACCTCCATGCCGAGCACGTAATCGGTGGTCACGCCGTATTTCACACAGCACAGGCCGCCCGCGTTGGTGGCCGCATTGCCACCGATCGAACAGATTTCGAAGGAGGATGGGTCCGGTGGGTACCACAGGCCGTGTTCGGCGACCGCACGTTTGACCTCCGCATTGAGCAGGCCGGGCTGAACTACCGCGGTGCGGGTGACCGGGTCGACGGTGATCGCGCGCATGCGTTCGGTGCTGAGCACGATGCCACCGTCGACGGCAGTCGCACCGCCCGACAGTCCGGATCCGGCCCCGCGCGGCACCACCGCGACCTTGTGTTCATGTGCCCACCGCAATGTCGCCGCGACATCATCGGTGCCGGTCGCACGGACCACGGCCAGCGGTGCGCCGGCGCCCGGATCGCGTGCCCAGTCCTGTCGATAGCCTGCCAGCAGGTCGGCGTCGGTGAGTATCGCGCCGTCGGGCAGGTGGGAGATCAGGTCATGCAGGTCCACACAGCTCACGCTATACGGTGGGTGCGAGCCCGGGTGGGCGGTCGACTCTGGGGTTCCACCCGATCTTGTTTCCTGGGCGCTCACCTGATGGACACCTACCGCTGGCATGCTGGCGGCGTGACGAGCACCGAGTCCCTGGTGGCGGGCTTCTCCCGCTGGTGCGAAGCCGTCGTCGCGCGGCTGCCGTCGGGGTTGAATCACCTTGTCGCCCCGACGTTTCTGGGCTTCGCGCTGATCAACGGTTTCACCTTCGGAATCGACCTGGCGCTGCTCACAGTGCTGCACGGCTGGTTGGGACTGCCCGTATGGCTGTCGGTCACGGTGGCCTATATGTGCGCGTTCGGGCTCAGCTTCGTCCTCAATCGCACGTTCAACTTCCACTCGCACGCGCCCGTCGGCAGGCAGGCCGTGGTGTACGTGGTGGTGGTCGTGATCAATTACCTCGCCTTCATCCTCGGCGTCGGTAGCGGACTGGCCGCGCTGGGCTTGGAATACCATCTGTCGCGGTTGCTGGCGGGGGCCTGCGAGGCGGTCTATATGTACAGCGCGATGCGCTGGGTGGTATTCCGCCGCAGTGACGCCGTCGTCATGTCCCCGTCGGCCTGATCATTCGCACGTGATCGGCGGATTGGTTTCGCCTACCGCAAGATCTCGATATTGTCGCCGTCGACCACGACGACATCGTTGTCGGTGAGCGCCCAGTGTGCGATCCCCTCGGCTCGATAGCGGGCGGCCAGTGCCGCGGATATACCGTCCGGATCGGTCGCCGAGTCCAGATGCGCCACGATGCGATGGTCGACCAATCCCAGCCCATCCCACAGCGGTTCGATGCCGCAGGCCGGTTCGACCTCGGCCGGATCATCGGCGGACTCCAGACCGCGCAGATCCGGAGTCAGCAGACAGGCGCCAGCGCTGTACCCGGCGTACACCAGCGCATCGGCGTCGAGCAGCTTCGGCAGTACGAAATCGGCTCCGCTGCGGGCGAATTGGGCGCGCAACACGAAAGTATTGCCGCCGCGCACCCACACCAGTGGGTATTTCGCCAGGGTGGTTTCCAGTTCGGTTGCCCGTCCGACGAATTCGCGCAGATCCAGCACCTCGGGGGTGTAGCCGAGTTTGCGCAGCGGGGTCATGTCACTGGTGACCGCAGCCGCCCAGGCCGCAGGCCAGGCGTCACATGCGTTGGGAATCACCGCGACTCGGCCCGGCTCGCCGACGAGCGCGGCGAGCCGGTCGTAGTGTCCGCCGAATCGGTAGCTGGACAGGAAAAGTCGCACCGGGGCTCAGATGGTGAAGGCCAGACTGCGCACCAGTCGGTTGCCGAGTGCCACGTCGCCGGAGATGGTGAATTCGCCCTCGTGCGCATCCGCCGTGGTGCGTCCGCCGCGCAGTCGGGCGAACAGGCCCGAGTCCATCCGAACCACCACGGTGGCGGGTGCGTCCAGTTCCTCGACGACAGTGGCGCGGCCGTCCATCGCGACGTGCAGTGTCTGCGGTAACGGGCCGGTCAGCTCGATGGTGATGCGTGTTCCGTCCGGCGCTCCCGCACCCTTCGCGACCGCTCGCCCGATGCTGGCGGTGAGTTCGCCGAAGGCGCGCGCGGCGCGCGGCCCGCCCTCGTCGATCGAAACGCCGAGCCCGTCGGCGATATCCAGTTCGTGCACCCAGCAGTCGAACAGCCGCACCCGCATGAACCGGCCATAGCTGACTTTGCCGATCGGGGATACGGTCTCGGCCTGCCATTGCGCGTCACCGAATGATGCCAGTGCCGCGCGCCTGCGCTCGGTGACCTCGCGATACAGCTCGAGCAGTCGCCTACCCGACAGCGGCCGCAGCCTGTCGACCCAGATCTCGTTGAACACGCCGGTCTCGTTGCGCACATGCGGCAGCGTCTGCATATCGGTTTCGGGCCGGATCGGATCGTGTGCGGGTGGGTGCTCACCGAGCAGCCAGGATTCCGTGCCGACCACGTGTGCGACCACATCGAACAGCGACCAGCCCGGCAGCGGAGACGATGTGCGCCAACGCTCTTCATCGAGATCGGCGACCAGTGTCGCGATCGCCTCCCATTGCTCCGACAGCAGGCCGGTCAGTTCGGTCCGGTCCTGGGGCGAGTCGGTCATCCTCGCGATCCCTGCTCGGCGCTGGTCTCGCCTGCGTTTTCCAATGCCGATATTCCGGCGCGGATGGCGGCCGCTGTGGTCTGCGGATCGTGTGGGCGCCGCAGCAGCAGCCCGGCGGCCATGCTCAGTTTGTCGCCGTGCCGGCGCGGTATCACGTGCAGGTGGACATGCGGAACCGTCTGGAAGGCAGCGGTGCCGTCATTGAGGACGAGATTCGCACCGTCGGCGGCCAGCTCGCTGCGTCGGATCGCGAGTGCGAGCCGATGTCCGGCGCGGAAGATGTGCGCGCCCGAGTCGGCGTCCAGCTCCGCAAGTTCGGATGCGTGTCGTTTCGGGATGATCAGGGTGTGGCCGCGGGCGATCGGACGAATATCCAGGAATGCGCAGAGCGTGTCATCCTCGTAGACCTTGGTCGCCGGGGCCTGTCCTGCCGCGATGCGGCAGAAGACGCAGTCGTTCACACCGCCGACCATACGGCGTAGGGCCCCCGGGCAACAGACTGAGCATGACGCATGTCACTATCCGGGGTATTGCATCGCATCGACCAGGCTTCCAACCTTGGTGTTGGTCACGAATCCGACAAAACGGCGGAATCTGGCCGCAGCTTGTGACCAGCATCTCAGCTACGCTCACCGCGAGCCGGGTACAGTTTGCGAGAATTTGGACGAACTTACTCCAAAGTAACATCGTCCGGCGGTCGACCGGTTGCGTGAAGCTCAGCCAGAGAAGGAAGTCTGACAAGTGGAGACAACGCAGAGCGTAGGCGACGAATCGCCGCGCGGAGCGCGTGTCGGAGTCGTTCGCGAGTCAAACGCGGGCGAGCGGCGTGTCGCTTTGGTGCCGAAGATCATTCCGAGCCTGCTGAAGCAGGGGGTCGAGGTGGTGGTCGAAGCGGGTGCCGGGGTCGGCGCGCTCATTCCGGACGCGGCCTACGAAGATGCGGGCGCGACCATCGGTGATCCGTGGTCGGCCGATGTGGTGGTGAAGGTCGCTCCGCCCGGTGACGCCGAGGTGGCGAAGCTGACCAGCGGGCAGACCCTGATCGGCTTCCTCGCCCCGCGCAATGCCGAGAACCAGATTCCGGCGCTGAAGGTGGCCGGGGTACACGCTTTCGCCGTAGAGGCGATTCCGCGTATTTCGCGTGCTCAGGTGATGGACGCGTTGTCGTCGCAGGCCAATGTGGCCGGTTATAAGGCCGTGCTGCTGGCCGCGTCGGAATCGACGCGATTCTTCCCGATGCTGACCACCGCGGCGGGCACGGTGAAGCCCGCGACCGTGCTGGTGCTCGGTGTGGGCGTGGCGGGTCTGCAGGCGCTGGCGACGGCCAAGCGTCTGGGTGGCCGGACCACCGGGTATGACGTGCGTCCCGAGGTCGCCGATCAGGTGCGGTCGGTGGGTGCGCAGTGGCTGGATCTGGGTATCGACGCCGCCGGTGAGGGCGGGTACGCCCGTGAACTCACTGATGCGGAGAAGGCCGAACAGCAGCGGGCGCTCGAGGATGCGATCAAGGGTTTCGACGTGGTGATCACTACCGCGTTGGTGCCGGGTCGCCCCGCGCCGCGGCTGGTGACCGCGGCGGCGGTGGAGGGCATGAAGCCCGGCAGTGTGATCGTGGATCTGGCCGGTGAGACCGGCGGCAACTGTGAGCTGACCGAACCAGGCGAGACGGTGGTCAAGCACGAGGTGACGATCGCCTCGCCGCTGAATCTGCCCGCGACCATGCCCGAGCATGCCTCGGAGCTGTACTCGAAGAATATTGCGGCACTGTTGGAGTTGATGTTGGTCGACGGGAAACTCGCGCCCGACTTCTCCGATCAGGTGCTCGCCGATTCCTGCGTCACTCGTGAGGTGGATGCCTGATGTACACCGAACTGCTAGCCAATATCGCGATCCTGGTGTTGTCCGGGTTCGTCGGGTTCGCCGTCATCTCCAAGGTCCCCAATACCCTGCACACGCCTTTGATGTCGGGTACCAACGCCATTCACGGCATCGTCGTGCTCGGCGCGTTGGTAACCCTTGGCAATGTGGCGGATCCCTCGATCCTGACCCAGATCATCCTGTTCGTCGCGGTCGTGTTCGGAACGCTGAACGTCATCGGTGGTTTCGTGGTCACCGACCGGATGCTGGGCATGTTCAAGGGCAAGAAGGCCGCGCCGGTCAAGGCTGCCGTGGCCGAGCGATCAGAGGGAGCAGCGTGATGCATACCTTCGACAATGTGACCTATCTGGTCAACGGGCTCTACATCGTCGCCTTCGGCATGTTCATCTACGGTCTGATGGGCCTGACCGGTCCGAAGACCGCCGTGCGCGGCAATCTGATCGCCGCCGCGGGCATGGTCATCGCCGTGGTGGCCACTCTGATCTCCATCCGCCACACCTCGAACTGGATTCTGATCGTCGCCGGGCTCGTGGTCGGTGTCGTGCTGGGTGTGCCGCCCGCGAAATACACCAAGATGACCGCGATGCCGCAGCTGGTGGCCGCGTTCAACGGTGTCGGTGGCGGCACGGTCGCGTTGATCGCGTGGTCGGAATTCATCAACTCCCAGGGTTTCTCGCATTTCGACGAACAACCCACCGTGCACATCGTGATCGGCTCGCTGTTCGCGGCGATCATCGGATCGGTGTCGTTCTGGGGTTCGCTGATCGCCTTCGGCAAGCTGCAGGAGATCCTGCCCGGACGCCCGATCGGCGTCGGCAAATTCCAGCAACCGCTGAACCTGCTTTTGCTGGTGGGCGCGATCGCCGCGGCGGTCGTGATCGGGATCGGCGCCACCAAAGACGGTGTGCCCCAGTACTGGATGATCGCGGTCCTCGTCCTCGCCGGTGTACTGGGCCTGATGGTCGTGCTACCCATCGGCGGCGCCGACATGCCGGTCGTCATCTCCCTGCTCAACGCTTTGACCGGTTTGTCCGCGGCCGCCGCGGGTCTGGCACTGAACAACACCGCCATGATCGTGGCCGGCATGATCGTCGGTGCCTCCGGCACAATCCTGACCAACCTCATGGCCAAGGCGATGAACCGCTCGATCCCGGCCATTGTCGCCGGTGGCTTCGGCGGCGGCGGCACCGCACCCGGTGCCGGTGGTGGTGAGCAGAAGCAGGCCAAGGCCACATCCGCCGCGGATGCCGCGATCCAGATGGCCTACGCCAATCAGGTCATCGTGGTCCCCGGCTACGGTATGGCCGTTGCCCAGGCCCAGCACGCGGTCAAGGAAATGGCCTCGCTGTTGGAGGCCAAGGGCGTCGAGGTCAAATACGCTATCCACCCCGTCGCTGGACGCATGCCCGGCCATATGAACGTGCTGCTCGCCGAGGCCGAGGTCTCCTATGACGCGCTCAAGGAAATGGACGACATCAACGGCGAATTCGCCCGCACCGATGTGGCTTTGGTAATCGGCGCCAACGACGTCACCAACCCCGCCGCCCGCGAGGACTCCTCGTCCCCGATCTACGGGATGCCCGTCCTCAACGTCGACCAAGCCAAGAGCGTGATCGTGTTGAAGCGTTCGATGAATAGTGGTTTCGCAGGTATTGACAACCCACTGTTCTACGCCGACCACACCTCCATGCTCTTCGGCGACGCGAAGAAATCCGTCGGAGCTGTCACCGAAGAACTCAAAGCGCTGTAAGTACCGGTGTACGAAAGCCCGCTTCCGTTCGCGGAAGCGGGCTTTCGTCATCCCAACTGCCGTTCGCGCGCTTCGATCGCATCCTTGGCCTGCCGCAGGCTACTACTCGTGTGGCTGCGATAGACCTTGATCGCGTGAATCTTGTTGCCCTGCCGAATGAGTTCGTCGATTTCGTCATAGGGTGTCGCTGGGTCTTCGTAAGGGAGTCCGAGGTGTTTGATGATCGCGTCGAGCTTGCGTTCGAGCTGATCGATCCGGCGCTCGAGCCTGTTGTTATCGAACATCTCTCGAACCTACCGACCCGGAGTGCTATGCACGCAGACTGCGCTACAGCCCGCTGATCCGGCCGCGCGACTTCTGGGGTGGCGCGACCGCACTCGCGTAGCAGCAGCAGAACACGGCGGCGACGAGCGGGACGACCATGGCGATGGTGAGTGTGACCAGATCGGTCAGCCAGCCGATGATGGAGGGGCCGGCGAGCAGGCCGAGGTAACCGAGGCTGAATACCCGCGACATGTCGGTGGCCGCCGTAGTCGAGCCGAGATTGCCTGCGGCGGTGAAGATTTGCGGGATGCCGCCGGAGACGCCGAGGCCGCAGAGCGCCCAGCCGAACAGCGTCAGCGGCAGCCGGCCCGAAGCCATGATCAAGATCAGTCCGAATGCGGCGAGCAGGGCGCCGTAACGGACGACTGCGACGCGGCCGAAGGCGCCTGCGACGCGGTCGGCGGTGAATCGCCCTGCGGTCATGGTGCACGAGAATGCGCCGAATGCCAGGGCCGCGGTGGCATCGTCGACACCGAGGTGGTCACGGACCTGCAGAGCGCTCCAGTCGGCGGCGACGCCCTCGGTGAGGAGTAGGGCGAAGGCGATTGCGGCCAGCGCCAGGACTTTTCGGGAGCGGTTTGTCACGGTTGTCGACGGGGCTGTTGCGGCGTCGTATGACATGGTTTCGGACTCGCCACCGCGGTCCTGCGGAATGTGGTCGTGCTCGTACCGGTCGCGCTCCGAGGGGGCGTCCGGGTTCGATTCTCGCGCAACCGATCCGGTGTCCGTCAGCAGGCGTGGCGCGAGCGCGGCGGTAATCGCCAGCCCGGTCACCGCCGCGAGCGACAAGCTCAGGCGCACATCCCATCCCGCGCGCTGAGCGGCGGCACCCAGCAGCGAGCCGAGGAATCCACCGCCGGAGAACAAGGCGTGGAACGACGACATGATCGGTCGGTCATAAACCCGCTCGACGTGCACGGCTTGGGTATTCATCGAAACGTCCAGCGCGCCACTGCCGAAACCCAAGCAGGCCAACGCGATCGCCAGGCCCACCGGCCCCGTCGCGAGTCCTGGTCCGAGCAGGGATATCGAGGTGATCGCTGCGGCGGCCGCCACCACGATCCGGCTGCCGAATCGGTCGGCGAGCGGGCCCGCGATGCGCATGCCGACAATGCCGGCACCGGCGAGCAGGAGAATGAACATGCCCAGCGTGGAATGCGCGATCCCAGTCCGGTCGGTAATGGTCGGGATGTGCACGACCCACATGGCCAGCAGGAAACCGTTCAACGCGAACACCACGAATACCGCGGCGCGTGCTACCCGGGTCTGCGGATCGATCATCGTGGTCGCCACCGATTCGACGGTACCGCCTCGAGTTCGATCGCGTGGCCGCACGGGGAGCCGGTCCGGGACATCATCGGCCTAGGCCGGGCTCCGCGGATCTCGCCGTTGAGATCGGCGTCCGTGCGGTGGTCTTACCGCTTACAACCATCCACTGACTTGAGATGTTCCGCACACCGGCGGCCTTCTCCTCGGGCGTAATCGCGGATATCTTTCGGCTCCCGGCCGGCAGCACGCTGGAAGCCGTCCGCGATGTTGGAGTTCTGCCGTCCAGTATCGTGCCGAGCAGGTAGTCGAGCAGGCTGACGACGTCGGCGGACAGTTGGTACTCGGTCAGTGCCACACAAGCACTTCGGTGTGAGTCCACGCGACCACCGGCAGGGCAGTACTCCGGCTGAGCTATGGTCGGCCTGGTGACGCCGCAGTATCCAGTCCTCTGGCCGATGCCGACCCGCTGGGCCGATAACGACCACTACGGTCACGTGAACAACGTGACGTACTACTCCTACTTCGACACCGCCGTCAACGCCTGGCTCATGCACGCCACCGGCACGGATATCCGCGAACTGCCCGCTCTCGGCGTGGTCGCTCAGACCTCCTGTCAGTACCACGGCTCCCTGAGCTTCCCCGACCAACTCCAGGTCGGATTACGCATCTCCCGACTCGGCCGGTCCAGCATTACCTACGACCTGGCCATCTTCCGCGAAGCCGACGATGCCCTGGAACTTGCCGCCACCGGCACGTTCGTCCACGTCTACGTAGACAACGAAACGCGCAAACCAGTAGAAATCCCCGAAATAATCCGCACCGCCGCCGCCACCCTCGTCACTGGGTGAACGTGCCGCGAGTATTCACCGGATCAGGCTCGTAGCGAGCGATCGGCGGCGGCCAGGCGATGCAGCAGCGGTGCTGTGCGTGGGCCGACGAATTGCTGCATCACCAATGCCATATTGGTGCGCTCCACGCCGGGAATCTTCAATATCTGCCCGGCGATCCGGTACAGATCGTCCGCATCCTGCGCTACCACCCGGACGGTGAGATCGGTCAGCCCGGTCATGCCGCACACTTCGGTCACCTCCGGTACCCGGGCGAGTTCGGCGACCACCGAATCCAATCGATGCTGATCGACGACGACGGCGACGAAAGCTGCCAGTGGGTAGCCCAGCGCCTGTGGTTGCACGCGACGTTCGAAGCTGGCCAGCACACCGTTCGCCTCCCAGCGCGACAGCCGCGCCTGCACGGTATTGCGGGACAACCCGAGCCGGGTCGCCAGCTCGACACCGGTCGCGCGTGGGTTGGCGACCAGCTCGAGCAACAGCCGCGCATCGGTGGCGTCCAAGGTCACGTCGGCCGGTTCTTTACTGGTCATACAACGCAGTATGACAGTACGTTGCGATCAATATTTGGGCATTCTGCTTACTCGCGTAGCGATCACTTGCGCACATCGCCTACTCGTGGATGCTATGTGATATGGGGCACACCCGCCCTGCGTCCGCAGTCAGGAGGCGATCCCGAATGACGAACAAATCCGACTATCCGGTTCAGTTGGTACAACCCGACGGCCGCCGCGTAGTGGACCGAGAGCACGCCGCACTGGTCGCCGACATCGGTCCCGCACAGCTTCGCGCGATGTATACGGACCTGGTTGTCACCCGCCGGATCGACACCGAGGCAACTGCCCTGCAACGCCAGGGCCAGCTTGGACTGTGGGCGCCGATGATCGGACAGGAAGCCGCTCAGGTCGGCTCGGCCTACGCGCTGCGCCCCGACGACTACGTCTTCTGCAGCTACCGCGAGCATGCCGTCGCCTACTGCCGCGGCGTCCATCCCACCGAGCTCACCCGGATGTGGCGCGGGGTCGCGCACTCCTGCTGGGATCCCGAAGCGGTCAATATGACCAACCCGAACATCATCGTCGGCTCGCAGGGCCTGCATGCGACCGGTTACGCCTACGCCGCTCATCTCGACGGCGCGGAGATCGCGACCATCGCCTACTTCGGTGACGGCGCCTCGAGTCAGGGCGATCTCGCCGAGGCCTTGGGCTTCGCCGCGAGTTGGGGCGCGCCGGTCGTCTTCTTCTGCCAGAACAACCACTGGGCAATCAGTTCCCCCGTCCGGATCCAGAGCGCGACTCCGATCGCGCGGCGCGCCTACGGGTACGGGATTCCCGGCCTGCAGGTCGACGGCAACGATGTGCTCGCTGTTCTCGCGATCACCAGGCAGGCCGCCGCCCGCGCCCGCACCGGCGGCGGACCGTCGTTCATCGAAGCGCTCACCTATCGGATGGGCCCACACACCACCGCCGACGATCCGACCCGCTACCGTTCCACCGCCGAGACCGAGGAATGGGCGCGCCGCGACCCGATCGCGCGGCTGCGCAAGCTGCTGGAGCGAGAGGAGCTGTGGGACACGGCATTCGAGCGTCACGTCGATGCGCGCGCCGACGAAGTCGCGGACCAGGTGCGCACCGCGACCATCGATATGCCGGATCCGGCACCGACACAGCTGTTCGATCATGTCTATGCCACCCCGCATCCGCTGATCACCCAGGAGCGGAGCGAGTACGCGGCGTATCTGGCCGGCGATCCCGGTGAGACCACCGCGCGACCGGAAGGAGTTCGCACATGATCACGACCTTTGCCGCAGCGCTCAATGCCGGGCTGCGACGGGCCATGGACGACGATCCGAAAGTCGTACTGATGGGGGAGGATATCGGACGTCTCGGCGGGGTCTTCCGGGTAACCGATACGCTGCAAAAGGATTTTGGGAACAACCGCGTCATCGATACGCCGCTGGCCGAATCCGGAATTATCGGAACGGCTTTCGGAATGGCGCTGCGCGGCTACCGGCCGGTCTGTGAGATTCAATTCGACGGCTTCGTCTATCCGGCCTTCGACCAGATCGTTTCGCATGTCGCCAAGATCCACTATCGCACGCAGGGAAAGGTATTCGTGCCCATCACGATTCGCATTCCGTTCGGCGGCGGAATCGGTTCGGTGGAGCACCACTCGGAATCGCCGGAGGCGTATTTCGCCCACACCGCGGGACTGCGTGTCGTGACGCCGAGCAATCCCGCCGACGCGTATTTCATGATCCGCCAGGCGATCGCGCTCGATGATCCGGTGATCTTCTTCGAACCCAAGCGGCGCTACTGGGATAAGGCCGAGGTCGATTTCGATGCGGAGGCCCTGCCGCTGGACCGCGCCCGCGTCTGCGTCAGTGGCACCGATGCCACCGTCGTCGCCTACGGCGGCACCGTGGCCTCGGCCCTTACCGCCGCGAAAATCGCCGCCGAGGAGGGGCATTCGCTCGAGGTGGTCGATCTGCGTAGTTTATCGCCGATCGATGTCGACACGATCGCGGCTTCGGTGGCCAAAACCGGCAGGTTGATCGTGACACACGAAGCGCCGGTTTTCGGCGGGCTCGGGGCCGAGATCGCCGCACGGATCACCGAGCGCTGCTTCTACTACCTGGAAGCGCCGGTACTGCGCGTCGGTGGCTTCGACATCCCCTACCCCCCGGCTAAGCTCGAAAAGCACCACCTGCCCGATCCGGACCGCATTCTCGCCGCGGTCGATCGCTCACTCGCCGCCTGACCGCTCACTGAGAGGTGCCCCAGTGGAAGATCGTGCCCCCGAGGAAGATCAGGGCAATATGTTGGAATTCCGCCTACCCGATCTCGGCGAGGGACTGACCGACGCGGAGTTGGTGTCGTGGTCGGTGGGTGTCGGTGACACGGTGCAGCTGAATCAGACGATCGCCGACGTGGAGACGGCCAAGGCGGTGGTGTCGCTGCCGTCGCCGTTTTCGGGGACGGTGGTCGAACTACTCGCGCAGCCCGGCGAGACGATCGCGGTGGGTGCGCCGCTGATCCGGGTGCGCAATGATCTGGCGGTCGCGTCCGCGCAGGAAACTGCGAACGGGCGGACTTCGGTTCTGGTCGGATACGGGCCCGAGGGGGAGACGGTGTCGCGGCGGCGCCGACCGGCGTCGACGGAATCGACCGCACCGCAGGCGAGTTCGACCGCCGAACCGGTCGCGACGGGTCTGGGGCGGGCCGCGGCGACTCCGGGGGCGCGCAAACTAGCCAAGGAACTCGGCATCGACCTCTGGTACGTCGCGGGTTCGGGCCCCGATGGCGCCGTGACGGTGGAGGACGTGCGCGGCGCGGTTCCGGTATCGCAGCCGCGGGCCGCGGTGACGAACACCGACGGCCCGCCCGCGCCACCGACGCCATCGGGCACCGATTCGGATGCGGGCACCCCTCGCCCCGCATCTCGCGAGGAACGCACGCCGATCAGCGGAATCCGCAAACGCACCGCGGCCGCCATGCTGGCGAGCGCGCGCGCCATCCCACAGGCCAGCACCTTCGTCACCATCGACTTCACCGCATCGATGGAACTGCTCGACCATCTGCGCACCACCAAATCCTTCGAGGGGCTGGTACTGACACCGCTGGCCCTGGTCGCCAAATCCGCACTCGCCGCCCTCGCCGAATATCCCGGTGTCAACGCATGCTGGGACGAGGCCAAGCAGGAGATCATCACCAAGCACTATGTGAATCTCGGCATCGCGGTCGCCACCGAACGCGGTCTGCTGGTGCCCAATCTCAAGGAAGCCCAGACCTCGAGCCTGCGCGACCTGTGCCGCGAAATCGCCTGGCTCGCCGAGACCGCGCGTTCGGGTGGTGCCACCCCGACCGATCTGCGCGGTGGCACCTTCACCATCACCAATGTCGGCGTCTTCGGTGTCGACGCCGGTGTTCCGCTGGTCAATCCGGGCGAGGCCGCGATCCTGTGCCTCGGCTCGATTCGCAAGCGCCCGTGGGTATTCCGTGACGAACTCGCCGTCCGGTGGGTCACCACCCTCGGCATCAGTTTCGACCACCGGATGATCGACGGTGAACTGGCATCGCGCTTCCTCGCGACCGTCGCCGGATTGCTCGAGGATCCGCTCACGCTATTGAGCCGGATGTAATCACGCCTCTGGGGCGCCGTAGTGTGCGGCGATGTCCTTCGAGTCGCTCCAACGGCTGTAGGTGGGCGATTGTGGCCAACCCTCGGGCGAGTCCTGCCATTGCTCCTGCCGCCCGTACGGCAGCGCGTCGATCAGCGCGAAGCTGTGACTGAGCTGCTCGGTGCCGCGGCCGTTGGTGTGCCAGGTGCGATAGACCGTATCGCCGTCGCGCAGGAATACGTTGACCGCGAATCCGCCGCCGGGCGGCGCGCCCACATCGGTGCCGAATGGACTGTTCGCCGTGGAATACCAGGCCATTTTGTTGCCGACTCGCCGCTTGTACGCGAGTGCCTCGCCGATCGGCCCCTGGGTGACGATGATGAACCGGGCATCGTAGTTGTCCAGGAACTCCAACCGGGTGAATTGCGAAGTGAACCCGGTACAACCACCGCACTGCCATGTCTGGCCCGGGAACCACATGTGGTGGTAGACGATCAGCTGTGACTTGCCGTCGAAGATATCCGCCAGCCGGACCGGTCCCTGCTCGCCTTCGAGGGCGTACTCGGGCATTTCAACCATCGGCAGGCGCCGCCGCTGCGCGGCGATCGCATCGAGTTCTCGGGTCGCCGCCTTCTCCCGGATACGCAACTCGTCGAGTTGGCGCTGCCAGGTATCGGAGTCGACAACGGGTGGCAGGGTATTCATCGGAGTCCTCCCTGATCATATTGCGTTTGCAGATATAGACGCGGCCCGGCCGACGAACTCATCGGTCGCCGGATAACTCCGGCGAACTCGCCGAGATGGAGCCGTTACTACCCTTGGCACCATTTTCGGAACATACTGGTATATCCGCTGGTCATCGCATGAGAACCGCAGTGGGCATCAACGGAAGCGGAGGGCAAAGCATGACGATTCTGCTCCAGGTACTCGAGCAGAGCTTCACGCCGACCACGCCATGGGAACGGCGCAAATTCACCTTTGTCAATGCCGACAAGATCGTCGGCATGCGACTGGACGGACAGTCCGGCGTCTGGCTGGACCTGTCCCGCCCGGGCGAATCGCAGCGCCTGGCCCGAACCTTGGACCCACGTGAAGCGGTCACGTTCCTGCTCAACACCTTCGCGAAGATCGCCGAGTGCGAGGAGCGCGGGGGTTCCTGGCTGATCGGGCACGATGGCGCGCATCCGGAGTCCATTTCGGCAACCAGATTCCCGCCGCGGGCGAGCGAAGTCGCCGATGACGAACTGCTGGCTCGCGCCTGGCTGTGAGTCCTGACCGGCTCCATTTCCGAGGCGTTTCAGCTGGTTTGTCCGAGTGTCGGTGCACACGGGTACATCTGGGGCCGTGCGTGCCGACATCCGACGATGGTTGCCTGCCCTGCTCGGGGCGGCGCTGTTGGCGCTGCCCGGATGCATCGATCCGGGCGGCGAATCGGTCGCACCCGCACCGGGCACGCCCACCCGGGTTCAGCTCGAACGATTGCTCGCCTCGGTGCGGGTCGTCGCCGTGCGGGGACATCCCGGCGGCTATGAGCGCGGTTGTCGGGAAGGACAGCGGTGCGTATTCGGGCCGTCATGGACCGATGACTACGCCGGTCCCGGCGGACACGACGGCTGCGATACCCGCAATAACGTGCTCAGTGCGCAGCTGACCGGGGTGCGCTTGCGACCCGGTACCCACGGCTGTGTGGTCATCGCGGGCACTCTCGACGATCCGTACACCGGTGACCGGATCACCTTCGGCAAGGCCGATGCGGGCGATGTCCAGATCGACCACGTCTATCCGCTGGCCGCGGCCTGGGATATGGGTGCGGCGCACTGGCCGCTGGAACGGCGGGTGCGTTTCGCCAACGATATCGATGTGAATCTGCTGGCCACCACGGCGAATGCCAACCAGGCCAAGGGGGATGGCACACCGTCGCAATGGCTGCCGCCCGCGCGTGCGAACCATTGCTTCTATGCGGACAAATACCTGACTGTGGCGGCCCGATACGACCTACCGGTGACCGCAGCGGACAATGCCGTGCTGAGCGACATTGCCCGCTTGTGTCCGTAGCGACCGGAATTCGGTTATGCCCCGGTGGCGACCGGGCGTTTCGGGTCGTTCGACCATTGCGACCACGAGCCCGGGTACAGGGCGGCCTCGATACCTACGGCGGCGAGCGCGGCGACCTGGTGGGCCGCGGTCACTCCGGAGCCGCAGTAGACCGCGACCGACTCGGACTCGAATGCGGCGAACCGATCTCGCAAGGCGTCCATGCTGCGGAATCGGCCGTCGGCGTCGAGGTTTTCCGTGGTCGGTGCGCTGATCGCGCCCGGAATGTGGCCTGCCTGCGGATCGACCGGCTCCACCTCGCCGCGGTAGCGCTCGCCCGCGCGGGCGTCGAGCAGGACGCCGGGCCATTGGGCGGCCGCATCGGCATCGATGACGGGCAGCTGACCCGGATTCACCTCGATATCACCGAGTTCGGGATCGGCCTCCTCGCCGGTCCTGATCGCACCGCCCGAACTGGTCCACGCGGGCAGACCGCCGTCGAGAATTCGCACATCCGCGATGCCGGCCCAGCGCAATAGCCACCAGGCCCTTGCCGCCGCCATCGCGCCGGTCGCGTCGTAGACGACCACCGGATCGCCGGCCTGCAGACCCCAGCTGCGCGCGCATTTTTCCAGCTGCGCGGGATCGGGCAGTGGATGCCGCCCGCGTGCCGGGGACGGCGGTGCGGCCAATTCGGTCTCCAGATCGACGAAGACCGCGCCGGGGATGTGCCCGTTCAGATAATGCTGTGGACCGTCTGGATCACCGAGTGCCCAACGCACATCGAGTAGATGAACCCGCTTGTTCGCCAATACTTCCCGAAGTTCATCCGCCGAGATCAGTACCGCGCTCAACAACGCTGTGTTCCGCCTCTCCGAGTATTCAGGCCATTGTGGTGAGAGCCGCCATGCCTGGGTGCAGGGTCTATGTCATGTGCCACATCGGTATTGGGTGTGCCAGGTGAGTTACCAGTGTGCTCGCTGAAAGCGTCGCCGCTGGTCATAGTGCCGACAGTACCGTGTTTTCGGTGGCCAAATTGCCATGTAGTCGTCAAGAATTCGGCCAAGGTGAATGTGGGGCTCGACGGCGCGCCGAGACTATGACCGAACCGGACAGGCCTCATCCGAGGGCGGCATCGCGGTGGGGTCGACGAGCGCGTCGACGAACGGGGCCAGTCGCCGAAGTTCTTCCAGATGGGTCGCGCTGAGCTGTGCGAGAACTTCCCGACCCAGCTCGGTCAGCGCGAGGCGCACGACGCGACGGTCCTTGCCCTGCCCCCGATTGCGAACGACGAGACCGAGTTGCTCGGCGCGATCGATCAGTTGCACCACGCTGTGGTGCCGGGTGCACAGATACTCGGCGATTTCTCCGATGCTGGGGCCAGCTGGATGGGAATGGCCTCGAATCGCCAGCAGCAGTTGATGCTGCGTGGCGGTGAGTCCCACATCGGCTGCCCGCTGCTCGCTCCATCGCAGGAACCGGCGGAGCCCGGCCCGGAACGCCAGCAGTCTCGAATACTCCGCGTCACTGAGGTGATCAGCCGCCATCATGGACTGATGTATCATATCGTGATATTATCATAGAATGACGCATAGGCCGGGCGGTTAGGGCTGTGGTCGTCTCCGCTCGGCAGTCTCTATTCACAAACTGCCTTTGAAGGGTGGTGCAGGACATGACCAGTGAGGCCATGAGCATGAGCCGGCATCCCGACATCATGGAGTTGCGGGCCAAGCATGAGAAATATGAGCTCGCCTCGGAAGCGCCGGCCGCCCAAGCGGTCGCCGGCCTGATGTTCCTGACCGGGCTCTATATCGCGATCTCCCCCTGGGTTGTCGGATTCAACTGGCGCCCGACATTGACAGGGAACAACCTCATCGTCGGAATCGCCCTGGCGATACTGGCCCTCGGATTCGCTTCGGTGTACGGCCGCACACACGGCATCGTCTGGGCTGCTCCAGTGATCGGTGTATGGACGATCATCGCTCCCTGGGTCGTGAGCGGCAATGTCGACACCGCATCGACGATCTGGAGCAACGTAGTCGCCGGCGGGGTCGCACTCCTTCTCGGTCTGGGCTCGATGTTCTTCGGGATGAGCCGAACCGGCCTACTGCCAGGCCGGGTGCCGTCCGTGGGAGCGGGACAAAGCTAGGATCGTCCGGATGAGCCTAAGACTCCCACGGTGCGGCGACGACAGCGTTCGCTTGTGGGGGCAGGCAGCCGAGGTACGGCGCAGGCCGGGGTTTTGCGCGCGCTGACCAAGCATCGGGATTTTGCCCGAACTCATAGTCGGCGCGCTCAATGCTGCCCACTCCGCGGGAACACGCCGTCCGCAGAGGCACAACACGCCGCTGTACCGCTGAAGACCACAGACCCCAGTTCAGCCACCTGAACCTCGGATTGTGCCGGGTCGACTCACCGGCCAACACGACTGTGTCGGCGGATGAGTGTTGCGGTGGCGCGCATGGTGAGGACGAGAATCATGACTGAATTGAGCGAGGGCGTGTATCGCGTCGTCAACGTCGGCACCGGTCACGTGCTGGCACTCGACAGCACCGACCAGGTCACCGTGGTGGGAGAGCCGGGCGTCGAAGACGGCTGGCAGCACTGGCTGCTATCGAGCGCGCCAGAAATCGGCGAAGGAATCTGGTTCATCGCCAACGGCCTCACCGGTGCCCGCCTCGGACTCGGCGAGGTCCAGGCGAGCGAAGGAGCACACGTCGAGTGCGGTGGAACCCCGATGGGATGGCAGATCAGGACCGACGAAACACACCCCGACCGTCACCGGATCGCTGCCTGGCCGGCAAGCGAACTCGTCCTCGCCCTCCCCGGCCACGACATCGGCAGCGAGCGGCCCGGGTTGAAGCGATACGCGCAAACCAGCGATACCCAGCAGTGGCGGTTCCAGCGCACATAACACCGGTCCCTGGATGAATTAACCCGGCGACTGATGGGCAACGGTGGTGGCGCAACTTATCCGTCGAACCTCGAAACACGCACGATGGCAGTTTTCGCATAGACGGCGGTGAACACATCTGGTCGGTCGGCGTCCCCTGGGAAGTTCTTAGCCGGATGCGCGGAATTCAGTCCAGTTTCCAGCGACTGGCTGTGACAACTGGACTGATGACCGGGGAGTATTCCAGAAATGTCCAGGCTTTCCCCGGCGCTCGCCGACGCTCCCGCACCGGTCCATCGTGAGGCGCGGCTCGCACAGCCGATCGGGGCCGGTGTTGTTACCGCGCTGGTCGGATTCACCAGCTCCTTCGCGGTGGTCCTGAGCGGGTTCACGGCGCTCGGGGCCACCTCGGCACAGGCGGCGTCGGGACTGCTCGTGCTCTGCCTCACCCAGGCCGTCGGGATGATGCTGCTGAGTTATCGGTACCGAATGCCGATCACGCTAGCCTGGTCGACCCCGGGCGCGGCACTGCTCGCCGGCACCGGTGCGGTCGCCGGTGGCTGGGCCGCGGCCGTCGGGGCGTTCGCGGTTACCGGAGTGCTGATCGTGATCACCGGACTGTGGCAGCGGCTCGGCAATCTGGTAGCCGTGATTCCGGTGCAGATCGCGCAGGCCATGCTCGCCGGTGTACTGCTGCCGCTGTGTCTGGCACCGGTGAAGGCCGTGCAGGCCAGTCCGGCGGTGGTAGTGCCGGTGATCGTGGTGTGGCTGGTGCTGCAGCGATTCGCCACGCGCTGGGCCGTGATCGCGGCCTTCGCGACCGCGGCGATCGGGGCGGGCATCAGTATCGCGGTGCAGCACAAGCAACTCGACCTCGCGGCGATGCGACCCTCGCTCGAACTGACCGTGCCGCACTGGAGCTGGCAGGCGATGATCGGTATCGCCATTCCGCTCTACATCGTCACCATGGCTTCCCAGAACATTCCAGGCACCGCCGTGATGAAGTCCTTCGATTACCAAATCCCTTGGCGCGCTTCGATGTCCATCACCGGTATCGGCACCGTGCTCGGCGCGCCCGCGGGCGGGCACGCGATCAATCTGGCTGCGATCAGTGCCGCGCTCTCGGCCGCCCCCGCCGCGCATCCGGACCCGAAACGCCGTTGGATCGCGGCCTTCACCACGGGTGCCTGTTATCTGATTCTCGCCCTCGGCTCGGCGGCGCTGGTCACCCTGATCGCCACCGCACCCAAGGGCACGCTGGAAACCGTCGCGGGCCTTGCCCTGCTGGCCACCCTCGCGGCCACCCTCGCCGGTGCCCTGAAATCCGAACACCACCGCGAGGCGGGCGTCGTCACGTTCCTGATCGCCGCCTCCGGTGTCGGGTTCTTCGGCATCGGTGCGGCCTTCTCGGCACTGGTCGTTGGTCTGGTCGTGCGCAAGGTCCTCGCGCGCCACGAGTAGTGGTCGGTCGCCATCGTTACGTTGCGCCGTATGAAAAGCAATCGGCACGTTCTCTGTCGCCCGTCCCAGGCCCGATGGGATGGCCGCAACCACTGTCGGACCCGCCTGATTGGATGGGGTGATGCTGCACGGTCTGTGGTCGCCGGGATCGGGCTTGCTGCTCTGGCAGCAGGCCCCGGTCGTCGCGCTACCCGAACCGCTGGGTGGAGTGCTTGCGGCGTCGAAGTTCCGGCATCGGGCACTGGTGCTGGTCAGCGGGTCGCAGGAGAAAACCGAGCAGGTCAGGGCGCATGCGATGGTGCCCGCGGCGGCCGCGGTCGCGCTGCGCCAACGGTTGCCGGTCGATGCGGTTTCGGGCGATCTGCGGTTTCTCGCGCATGTGGCGCACGGAGTCGAGCGGTGGGTGCGGGCCGGGCGGGTCGCGCCCGAACTGCGCCGCGGCGACGGGCAGTGGTGGGTGCGGTGGCGGCTGGTCGGCGGCGAGCGGCAGCGTGCCTGGCTCGCGGAATTGGCGGTGGCCATGCCGCCCGCACTGCGCGTCGCGGGGAAGCCGGGGCTGTTGCTCGAGGATATGGTCGCCGAACTCGCCGATCCGATCGTCCGGGAGCTACTGGATCCACCACCGTCGGCGCATCCGCTGGTGGCCGCACTGACCGATGACAGCGCCCTGGATGGCGGCAGCCATCAGCTGGCCGAGGTGCTGGAACGCTGGCGGGCGAGTCTGACCGGGGACGAGCCCGAATTGGTGCTTCGGCTGCTGGAGCCCGAAGGGGATATCGCGCTGGGCGAGGCCGATACCGATGTCGACGATGTGGTGGCGCTATGGCGCCTGCAGGTCTGTCTGCGCGCCGATGGTGAAGCACCGAATCCGGTTCCGCTGCTGGGCGATCCGGTACTGGTCCGCACTGCGATCGAGAAGTTGGGGGAGGCGACGCGGGCCTATCCGCGACTGCGCGACCTGCCGAACGATCCGCAGTCGATGGATCTGCTGTTGCCGACCGAGGTGGTCGCGGACTTGGTCGAACACGGCGCCCATGCGCTGCAGGCGGCAGGGGTGCGGCTGCTGCTGCCGCGGGCCTGGAATATCAGCGCCCCCAGCATGCGGCTACGTGTGGACAGCGCCGTACCCGCCGCCGAGAGCACCGTCGGCATGCGGGGACTCGTCTCCTACCGTTGGGAACTCGCGCTCGGCGATACCGTGCTGACCAAGGCCGAAATGGCAAGGCTGGTCCGCTCGAAATCGGATCTGGTGCAGCTGCGCGGAGAATGGGTGCACGCCGACCACAAGGTGCTGGCCGCCGCCGCCCGCTACGTCGCCGCCCATCTCGACGATTCGGAAATCACCTTCGCCGATCTGGTCGGCGAACTGGTCACCGGCCATGTCGAGAAGGTGCCGATCACCGAGGTCAGCGCAACCGGTTGGGCCGCGGACCTTTTGGACCGGACTCGCGAGCCGGTACCGGTGACTGCGCCGGTCGGGTTGAAGGCGCAGTTGCGGCCGTATCAGGAGCGTGGTTTGGCCTGGCTCGCAACCATGAGCCGCTATGGCGTCGGCGCAATCCTGGCGGATGACATGGGTTTGGGTAAGACCGTGCAGGTGTTGGCCTTGCTCGTGCACGAGCGCGAGGGGACCGACGGTGCTGGACCGACGCTGCTCGTGTGCCCGATGTCGGTTGTCGGCAACTGGCAGCGCGAGGCGCGGCGATTCGCCCCTGATCTGCGGGTATCAGTGCATCACGGTGTCGCCCGCAAGTCCGGCACGGAATTGGACGAAGCTGTTGCGGATGCCGACCTGGTGATCACCACGTACTCGCTGTTGGCCAGGGACGCAGCCGAATTGGCGCGGCAACAGTGGGATCGGGTGGTGCTCGACGAGGCGCAGCACATCAAGAACGCGGGGACCAGACAGGCGAAGGCGGCGCGCGCACTGCCCGCCCGGCATCGCTTGGCGCTCACCGGAACTCCGGTGGAGAACCGTCTCGAGGAATTGCGCTCGATTCTCGACTTCACAATGCCGAAAGTGCTCGGGAGCGCACAGACGTTCCGTGCCCGGTTCGCCGTGCCGATCGAGCGCGATCGGGACGAGAACGCCATCAGCCGGCTGCGCACCGTCACGCAGCCGTTCGTGTTGCGCCGAGTGAAAACCGATCCCGCCGTCATCAGCGATCTGCCGGAGAAACTGGAGATGACGGTGCGCGCCAATCTGACCGTCGAACAGGCGGCGCTGTACCAGGCGGTCGTCGACGACATGATGACCAAGCTGAAGGACGCGAAGGGTATGGCGCGTAAGGGTGCCGTGCTCGGCGCGCTGACCCGGCTCAAACAGGTCTGCAACCATCCCGCGCATTTCCTCGGCGACGGCTCCGGGGTGCTGCACCGCGGCGGTCACCGCTCCGGCAAGCTCGCCCTGGTGGAGGATGTGCTCGAGGCGGTGCTGGCGGACGGTGAGAAGGCATTGCTGTTCACCCAGTTCCGCGAATTCGGCGATCTCATCGCGCCCTATCTGACCGAGCGCTTCGGTGCGGCGATCCCATTCCTGCACGGTGGTGTGCCGAAGAAGCGGCGCGACAGCATGGTCGAGCGCTTCCAGGAACCATACGGTCCACCGCTGATGTTGCTGTCGCTCAAGGCCGGTGGCACCGGCTTGAACCTCACCGCCGCCAACCATGTCGTGCACCTGGATCGTTGGTGGAATCCCGCCGTCGAGAACCAGGCCACCGATCGTGCCTTCCGGATCGGTCAGCAGCGTAATGTGCAGGTGCGCAAACTGATCTGCGTCGACACCATCGAGGAGAAGATCGACGAAATGATCAGCGGTAAACGCCAACTCGCCGATCTGGCCGTCGGCGCGGGCGAGACCTGGATCACCGAATTGAGCACGGACGAACTGCACCGGCTTTTCGCCCTCGGCGCGGAGGCGGTCGGCGATTGAGTCCGTTCGACGATTACAGCAAGTACGGTAAGCGTCGCCCGGTGCGCGGCGGGGTCGAAGCACGCAGCCGCCGTGGCGGATTCGGCCGCACCTGGTGGGGTAAGGCGCTGATCGAGGCGGTCGAACGGATGGCCGAACCGGGGCGACTCGCTCGCGGGCGCACCTACGCCAGGGCCGGACAGGTCGTGAGCTATCGGATCGAACCCGGTGCGGTCACCGCGGAAGTGCAAGGGAGCCAGCCGCGCCCGTTCACCTCGGTTTTCGCCATCCGGCCGCTGCGCGACGAGGAACTCGGATTGCTGATCGAGACCATCCGGACCACGCCGGGTGTTTTGGCCGAAATCGCCTCCGGCGCATTGCCGACGAGCCTCGGTGAGCATCTGCTCCCGACAACGGCAGCGGATCTCGACTTCTCCTGTACCTGCCCGGATCCCGGCTGGCCGTGCAAACATGTGGCCGCGGTCTGTTATCTGCTCGCCGAACGTCTCGATGAGCGTCCTCGCGAAATCCTCACCCTGCGCGGCCTCGACCTGGACACCCTCATTATCGGTATCGAACGGGATACGACCCCAGCCGTCTGCGACGATCCCTACGGGGACCGCATCCAACTGCCCGACCTGCCGAAGCTCGAATTCCGCCCCGCCATCGATGACTTGGATTCGACCCTGCTGCGCCGCGCCCTGCGCATGATCGCCGAGGACGAACCGATGGCCGCGGCCGGTCTGCGCGATATCCGCGCACTCTACGAAGCCTTGGATCGCTAGTGGTGTGCGGCCGGTCCGGGTACCAGCGCAGTCGCGAAACACAATGTGGCAAGGCCTGGGCGCCGGATGACCCGATCGTCGCCGCGGCCGAGGAGCGCGTCGACGGGACCCGGCTCGGTATGCTGCGCACACTGCTCATGGACTGTGGATGCGCCGAGCAGACGGTGCAGATCCGCTGTCTGCCGCTTCTCGGCGCGGGCGATACGCTCCTGTCCGTGCCGCTCGAACAGTTGCGTGTCCTGTGCCGTCGGGCTCTGGCATGACCGACGATCTGGGTGCGGCCGTGCCCATCGACCGCCCGGTACGTCGGGTGGTGTCGCTGGTGCCGTCGCTGACCGAGGCCGTCGCCGTGAGTAGCCCCGAAGTCCTTGTCGCGGTGACGGATTGGTGCACCCATCCGGCCGACCTGGATGTCGAGCGGGTTCGTGGCACCAAGAATCCGAATGTCCGCCGAATCATCGAGCTCGCACCGGATCTGGTGCTGTGCAATCAGGAAGAGAATCGCCGCATCGATGTGCAGCGCCTGCGCGATGCGGGAATCCCGGTGTGGGTCACCAGAATCGAAACCTTGGACGAGGGCTTTGCCTCACTGCGCCGTCTTTTTACCGAAGCGCTCGACGCTGCCGTGCCGAACTGGCTCATCGAGGCCGAAGTATCCTGGTCCGCACCATCTCCGGCACCACGGCGCAATACGGTCATACCGATCTGGCGCAATCCCTGGATGGTGGTCGGCCACGACACCTTCACCGGCGATCTGGCAGCGCGCCTCGGCCTGCGGCTCGTGCACACCGACCGTGCCGAGCGCTATCCGCACGTTTCCGAGGACGAGCTGACTCGCGATGTCGAACTCGTCCTGCTCCCTGACGAACCCTACGTATTCACCAGATCCGATGGCCCCGAGGCCTTCCCAGGTCTTCCGGTCGCCCTGGTCGAAGGCCGTATCCTCACCTGGTACGGCCCATCCCTTGCCACCGCCCGCGACACCCTGACCCGCCAAATCGCCGAAGCCTTCGTCACCTGATAGAAATGCCCACTGCACCGAGCATCCTGGGCTCACCATTCGATTCGGTAGGTTCGCTGGGCGTTGGTTCGGAAGATCTGCTCCAGCTCCCTGTGGCCGCCGCCGTGCTCGGTGATTGCGGTGGCGATGATCTCGGCGCTGTCGGCGATGGTCGTAATCGGTTTGTCCACCGGGAAATTGGAGCCCCACAGCATCCGGTCGGCGCCGAAAACATCGAAGGCGTGCGCGACGAGCGGGCGAATTCGATCCAGCAATACCGGAATCGGCGTCGAGGTGCCACGTGGCGGTACCGGGTGACCGAGGACCGGCATCATCAAGCCACTGACCTTTGCGACCACGTTGTGGTTTTCGGCGAGTGCGGTGAGATCGTCGCGCCACCGGAAGAATAGATCCCGGCGCAGGCTCGGATTCGTTCCGGTGCGTGTACCCACCGGGCCGAAAATCCCCGCGGGTGTGGCGAGATGGTCGAGCACAATCGGGACTTCCGGATAACGCTCGGCGAGTGCCGTCACATCGGGTAGCGCATGCGAATAGACCCAGGCCTCGAACGACAGTCCACGCTCGGCCAATGCCGCGAACCCGTTCAGGAATTCCGTGGTGGTGAGTGCGCTCTCGTGCCGGGCATAGGGACGGACATCCGGATCGGGATGGTGCGCGACATGCGCGCGAATACCGCGTATCAGCGGTGATGTGGCCATATGGGTATCGAGCAGCACCGCGAAATCCGGTGCGGCCGGATCGGCGCTCCCGATGATTGCGCCGAGTGCCGGATTGCCGCCGCCGAATGGCAGTCCGGCCACCCACTTCGTCTCCTCGGCTGCGGCCAGCGTTCCCTTTCCGGTCCACCCGACCTCGATATGCACGATCGACTCGACCGGGACGCCGTCGGCATCCGCGCGGTAATTCGCGGGCAGATACGGCTTGGTATAAGCGGTCGGATCCCCGACGAATTCCCGGTCCCGGCGCGGTGCCACCCGCTTGGCCACATCGATCGGAATGGGCAGCATCCGGAGCAACTTCGCGGTCTGGCTGAATTCGCGCGGTGTGCCGAACGGATCCCACTGATGAATATGACTGTCGATAATCTCGATATCCGAAAGATCCATGCCCGCCGTCCCAACCACGTCGAAGGCCCTGACCTCGCGATTGTCACATGTGCGCGGCGAGGGTGTTCGCAATCAGCGGGAACCGTATGCGGACAGGGATGTCCGAATCGGCGATTTCGTGCTGCCCGGCATCGCTCACCTCGCGGGTGCCGAGCCGCGACCGCGTTTCCAGTGGCGTGGTGAGCAGGGCGAACAGCTGCTCGGCCGTCTGCGCCGGATCATCGGTCTGCAGCCGTCCCGAAAGCGTGAGACGAGCGAGCCGATCGGCCGGCGCCTCGGCTATGCGCCGCGAGGTGCGCTCCAGCACGGTGTCGGTCAGGTCCGCCGAAGGCTGCGAACTGTGCGTAGGTCCAAGGTATTTCTCACACGTTGCGGCGGTACTGCCCGCCGACGGTGAAGAAGGTGTCGGTGATCTGTTGCAGCGTGCAGACTCGGGCGGCGTCCATCAGCACCTCGAAGATGTTGTCGTCGGTGCGGGCCACCGCGTCCAGGCGGGCGAGGGCGGCATGCGCGGCATCGCGATGGTCGGTCTGGAACTGGCGCACACGCTGCAACTGTGACTGCTTCTCGGCCTCGGTGCCGCGCGCCAATTCGATGACCCGATGCGGTTCGCCGTGCGGGTTGCGGAAGGTATTGACACCGATGATCGGCAGCGAGCCATCGTGTTTGCGGTGCTCGTAGCGGATGGATTCGTCTTGGATCTTGCCCCGCTGATAGCCGGTCTCCATGGCCCCGAGGACCCCGCCACGCTCGCTGATCCGATCGAATTCGGCCAGCACCGCCTCTTCCACGAGATCGGTGAGTTCATCGATGAGAAAGCTGCCCTGGAGCGGGTTTTCGTTCATCGCGACGCCCCACTCGCGGTTGATGATGAGCTGGATGGCCAGCGCGCGGCGCACCGACTCCTCGGTAGGTGTGGTCACCGCCTCGTCATAGGCATTGGTGTGCAGGCTGTTGCAGTTGTCGTAGATCGCGATGAGCGCCTGCAGCGTGGTGCGGATATCGTTGAAACTCATCTCCTGTGCGTGCAGCGACCGGCCAGAGGTCTGCACGTGGTACTTCAACTTCTGTGAACGCTCATCGGCGCCGTAGCGATCTCGCATGGCGATGGCCCAGATGCGCCGTGCTACCCGGCCTATCACCGAATATTCCGGATCCATCCCGTTGGAGAAGAAGAACGACAGGTTCGGTGCGAAATCGTCGATCCGCATGCCCCGCGCGAGATATGCCTCGACATAGGTGAATCCGTTGGCGAGGGTGAAGGCCAGCTGGCTGATCGGATTCGCGCCCGCCTCGGCGATGTGATAGCCGGAGATCGAGACGGAGTAGAAGTTTCGAACACCGTTGCGCACGAACCATTCCTGGATATCGGCCATCATGCGCAGGCTGAATTCGGTGGAGAAGATGCAGGTATTCTGGCCCTGATCCTCCTTGAGGATATCGGCCTGCACCGTGCCGCGCACTGTCGCCAGGGTGCGCGCCTCGAGATCCGCGGCCTCCTCGGCGGTGGGCCGGCGGCCCTCGGCGGCCGAGAAGCGTTCCAACGCTTGGTCGATGGCGGTATTGAGGAAGTAGGCCAGGATGGTGGGAGCCGGACCGTTGATGGTCATCGATACCGAGGTGGTAGGCGCGATCAGGTCGAAGCCGTCGTAGAGCGCCTTCATATCGTCGAGTGAGGCGATCGAGACACCGGAGGTGCCGACTTTGCCGTAGATATCCGGACGTTCGGCCGGATCATGGCCGTAGAGCGTCACCGAATCGAAGGCGGTGGAAAGCCTTGTCGCCTCGGCGTGTTCGCTGAGCACCTTGAAGCGCCGGTTGGTGCGGAATGGATCGCCTTCACCGGCGAACATCCGCGCCGGATCCTCGTTATCGCGCTTGAACGGAAAGACGCCCGCGGTGAACGGAAACCGTCCGGGCAGATTCTCCGAGCGCAGGAAGCGCAGCAGCTCGCCGTGATCGGTGAACCGCGGCAGCGCTACGCGCGGAATGGAGTTGCCGGACAGTGTCTCCCGGCGCAGCGGGGTGTGGATCTCGCGATCACGAATCCGAACCACCTGCTCATCGCCCCGATAGGATTCGGCCAGTGCGGGCCAACCCGCGAGCAGTTCGGCATTATCGGCATGCACTGCGTCGCGGGCCTTTTCGGTGAGCTCGGCCACCGCGATGTCATCGGGCAGCTCGGCCGCCACCTGCTCGAGCCGTTGCAAGCGTTGTGCCGCAACGATTTGTGTGGTCGTGTCGGCATGGTAAGTCCGAATGGTCTCGGCGATCTCGGCGAGATAGCGCACCCGGGCGGGCGGGATGATCTGCGCGAACCTGGTGGAGGAGCGGGTATCCACCTTCGGAAGTACGCCGGGTTCCATCCGCAGACCACGCTCGGCGAGCAACCTGGTGAGGTGCTGGTAGAGCGCCGTCACTCCGTCATCGTTGAAAGTGGCCGCACTGGTGCCGAATACGGGCATTTCCTCCGGAGATTTGCTGAACTCCTCGCGATTGCGGACCAGCTGGCGCGAGACATCACGCAGCGCATCTTCGGCGCCGCGTCGCTCGAACTTATTGATCGCCACCACATCCGCGAAATCCAGCATGTCGATCTTCTCGAGCTGGGAGGCCGCGCCGAATTCCGGTGTCATCACATACATCGACACGTCGACGTGGTCGGTGACCCCGGCATCGCCCTGGCCGATGCCGGGGGTTTCCAGGATGACCAGGTCGTATCCCGCTGCCTTGCAGGCGGTCACGATGGCGTCGATATTCTGCGGCAATTCGTGGCCGCCGCGGGTGGCCAGTGAGCGGAAGAAGATGTGCTCGCCGTCGAGGGCGTTCATGCGGATGCGGTCGCCGAGCAGTGCCCCGCCGCCGCGACGCCGGGTCGGATCCACCGCGAGAATCGCGACGCGCACTTTGTCCTGCTGATCCGAACGCAGACGGCGCACCAATTCATCGGTGAGCGAGGACTTTCCGGAACCGCCCGTGCCGGTGATGCCGAGTACCGGCACGGTGCGCGCGGCGGCGGCCGACACCAGGGTCTGTCGATCCGATTCCGACAGTGTGTCCTGCTGCAGGCAGGTGATCGCGCGCGCGAGCGCAGCCCGCTCACCTGCGAGTACCGCGTCCAGCATCGGCGGTTCCGCGGCGAGATCGACATCGCAGGTCCGGATCAGCTGATTGATCATGCCGGGCAGGCCGAGTCGCTGGCCTTCCTCGGGGGAGAAGATGGTCACGCCGGATTCGGCGAGGCGCGCGATCTCCTCGGCGACGATCACCCCGCCGCCACCGCCGAAGATCCGGACATGCTCGGCACCGGCCTTTTTCAGCGCGTCGGCGAGATATTCGAAGTACTCGACGTGGCCGCCCTGATACGAACTCACCGCGACGCCCTGGGCATCCTCGGTGAGTACCGCGTCCACGACCTCGCTGACCGCGCGATTGTGCCCGAGGTGAATGACCTCGGCGCCCTGCGCCTGCAGGATCCGCCGCATGATGTTGATCGCGGCATCGTGTCCGTCGAAGAGCGCGGCCGAGGTCACGAATCGGACGGGATGGGTGGGCGTGTGCTGCGCGCTGCGGTCGGCCACGGGGTCCTCCAGGGGAGATCCTGTTTGGCGCCCGATACTAGGACGTCAAACTAATATTACGGTGGTGTCGGTCACAGCGCCAGGTAGACGTGCCTGCGGATTCATCCTCGGCGCGATCATGCTCGCCGGGGGCGTCGCCGTATTGTTCGCACGTATCGCGGTCCCGCACAGCTCTCGCGTGCCGCTCGCGACGGCGCTGTTCGCACTCGCCTTCGGGTCGGTCGCTCGATGGTTTCCGTGGGATGAGTCACACTGTCCAATTTAATTGGACATCCAACTATAGGATGACCGCAGATCGCGCAACGCGCGGCGTCCACTACAAGAACAGGACTGGCATGGTTCGCGAACTGACTCACTTCATTGGCGGACAGCGTGTCGCCGGGGCTTCGGGCAACTTCGGCGATGTCTTCGACCCGAATACCGGCCAGGTGCAGGCGCGGGTGCCGCTGGCGAGCAAGGCCGAGGTCGATGCCGTCATCGCGAATGCGGCCGAGGCGCAGCGGGTGTGGGCCGCGTTCAACCCGCAGAAGCGGGCCCGGGTGCTGATGAAGTTCCTGACGCTCGTGCAGGACGAAATGGATTCCCTCGCAGCACTGCTGTCGGCCGAGCACGGTAAGACCATCGCCGACGCCAAGGGGGATATCCAGCGCGGTGTCGAGGTCGTCGAATTCGCGGCGGGTATTCCGCACCTGCTCAAGGGTGAGTACACCGAGAGCGCGGGCACCGGCATCGATGTCTATTCCATGCGTCAGCCGCTCGGTGTGGTCGCGGGTATCACCCCGTTCAACTTCCCGGCCATGATCCCGCTGTGGAAGGCCGGACCGGCACTGGCCTGCGGAAATGCCTTCGTGCTCAAGCCGTCCGAGCGCGATCCCTCGGTGCCGCTGCGGCTGGCCGAGTTGTTCCTCGAGGCCGGTCTGCCCGCAGGCGTATTCAACGTGGTCAACGGCGATAAGGAAGCCGTCGACGCGATCCTGCATTCGCCGACCGTCAAGGCCGTCGGCTTCGTCGGTTCCACCCCGATCGCGCAGTACATCTACGAGACCGCGACCGCGAACGGTAAGCGCGCGCAATGCTTCGGCGGCGCCAAGAACCACGCGATCGTCATGCCGGACGCCGACCTCGACGATGTCGCCGACCAGCTCATCGGCGCGGGCTACGGCTCGGCGGGTGAGCGCTGTATGGCCATCTCGGTCGCCGTCCCGGTCGGGCAGGAGACCGCGGATCGTTTGCGCGAGAAGCTGATCGAGCGCATCGCCAAGCTCAATGTCGGACGTTCCGACGATGCCGGTGCCGATTTCGGCCCGCTGGTCACCGCGGATGCGCTCGGCCGGGTCGAGAACTACGTCCAGATCGGCGTCGACGAGGGTGCGGAGCTGGTCATTGACGGCCGCGGCCTGGAGGTCGCCGGTGGTGAGGGCGGGTACTTCACCGGCGCAACGCTTTTCGACAACGTCACGGCGCAAATGCGGATCTACAAGGAGGAGATCTTCGGTCCCGTGCTGTCGATCGTGCGGGCCAAGGATTACGACGAAGCGCTGGCACTGCCCAACGAGCACGAGTACGGCAACGGTGTCGCGATCTTCACCCGCGACGGCGATACCGCCCGGGATTTCGCCGCCCGCGTGCAGGTCGGCATGGTCGGCATCAATGTGCCGATTCCGGTGCCGATCGCGTACCACACCTTCGGCGGCTGGAAGCGTTCCGGATTCGGCGATCTGAACCAGCACGGTCCGGATTCCATTCGCTTCTACACCAAGACCAAGACCGTCACCCAGCGCTGGCCTTCCGGGCTGAAGGACAGCAACCACTTCGTCATTCCGACGATGGATTGAGCAGCGGACCGACGGGAGGTCGACGATCGTGTTCGCACTGAATGACGACGAGCGCGCCATTGCCGAAATGGCGCGCCAATTCGCCGACGAATACCTCGCCCCGAACGCCCTGGAATGGGATGAGCAGAAGCACTTTCCAGTGGATGTGCTGCGCAAGGCGGGTTCGCTCGGCATGGGCGGTATCTATGTAAGCGAGGATCTCGGCGGTTCCGGGCTGCGCAGGCTCGATGCCGTGCGTATCTTCGAACAACTGGCCACCGGCTGCCCCGCCATCGCGGCGTATATCTCCATCCACAATATGGTTTCGTGGATGATCGATAGCTACGGCAATGCGGAGCAGCGTAACCATTGGCTACCCCGGCTGACCTCGATGGAATGGCTGGGCAGCTACGCGCTCACCGAGCCGGGGGTGGGATCGGATGCGGCCGCCTTGCGGACCAAGGCCGTTCGCGACGGTGACGATTACTTGCTCACCGGAGTCAAGCAATTCATCTCCGGTGCGGGTAGCACGGATGTGTATGTCATCATGGCGCGTACCGGCGATGCGGGGGCGCGCGGGATTTCGGCGTTCATCGTTCCGGCCGATACGCCGGGAATTTCCTTCGGCGCCAATGAGAAGAAGATGGGGTGGAATGCCCAGCCCACTCGTCAGGTGATTATGGACAACGCCCGGGTGCCCGCCGCCAATATGCTCGGTGTCGAGGGCAATGGCTTCCGCATCGCCATGAACGGGCTCAATGGCGGTCGACTCAATATCGCCGCCTGTTCGCTGGGCGGCGGCCAGGCGGCGCTGGAGAAATCCGTGGCGTATCTGGCGCAGCGCAAGGCGTTCAACAGCCGACTGCTGGACAATCCGGCACTGCAATTCCAGCTCGCGGATATGCGTACCGAGCTGGAGGCGGCGCGGACCCTGCTGTGGCGCGCCGCGGCCGCGTTGGATGCGGATGCCGATGACAAGGTCGAATTGTGTGCCATGGCAAAGCGGTTCACGACCGACGCCGGATTCGAGGTCGCGAACAAGGCGCTGCAGATGCACGGCGGTTACGGTTACCTGGCCGAATACGGTGTGGAGAAGATCGTCCGTGATCTGCGGGTGCACCAGATTCTGGAGGGCACCAACGAAATCATGCGGGTGGTCGTCGCCCGCTCGGTGGTAGGAGCAGCATGACCGAACCCGAAGTTCTCATCGATAAGCGGGACGGACTCGGTCTGATCACGCTGAACCGGCCCAAGGCCATCAATGCGCTGAACCATACAATGGCCCTTGCTATTTCCGCGGCACTGCGGGGGTGGGCCGATGACGACGAGGTGCGTACCGTAGCCGTCACCGGCGCGGGGGAGCGCGGGCTCTGCGCGGGCGGCGATATCGTCGCCATCCACCACGACGCGGTCGAGATGAACAATCGGTCCGCTTCGACCGGTGCCGCCGATGCGGATTCGGCCACCGGCCTCTTCTGGCGCGACGAGTACATTCTCAACGCCCTGATCGGCCGCTATCCGAAGCCGTATGTGGTGGTCATGGATGGCATTGTGATGGGCGGTGGCGTCGGTCTTTCCGGCCACGGTAGCCATCGGATCGTCACCGAGCGCTCCAAGATCGGTATGCCGGAAGTCGGCATCGGCTTCGTTCCGGATGTCGGTGGCACCTACCTGCTCGCTCGCACGCCGGGCGAAATCGGTACGCACGTCGCACTGACCACCGCGCGGATGAGCGCCGGTGACGCCATCGCCGCGGGTTTCGCCGATTACTACGTGGCCTCGGAGCACATTTCGGCACTGCTGGAAACGCTGCGTAGCGAGTCCGCTGAGATCGCCATCGCCAAATTCGCCACGGACCCACCGGAATCCGGACTGCTCGCCCAGCGGGACTGGATCGATGCCTGCTACAGCGCCGAAACGGTCGAGGAGATCGTCGATCGGTTGCGGACGCACGGTTCGCCGGAGGCCCTCACGGCCGCGGCCGAACTGCTCGCGAAATCGCCTGTAGCACTGAAGGTTACGTTGCGTTCGCTGCGTGCGGCGCGTGCCGCGACAAGCCTCGAGGCGGTGCTGAACGAGGAGTATCGCGTGTCCATCGCCTCGTTGGCCTCCCACGATCTGGTGGAGGGCATCCGCGCGCAGGTGATCGATAAGGACCGCAACCCGACGTGGTCACCCGCGACGCTCGCCGAAGTCACCGCGGCGCAGGTGGACGCGTATTTCGTCGAATTGGGCAATAAGGAACTGGGTTTGGAGGCAGGTAAATGACGAAGCGGATCGGTTTCCTCGGTCTCGGCCACATGGGCGGGCCGATGGCCGCGAACTTGGTCAGGGCCGGATATGACGTGCTCGCCTTCGACCCGGTCCCCGCCGCACAGGAGCAGGCACGCGAAGACGGCGCCACGGTAGTGGATTCGGCCGCCGCGGCCGCCGTCGGTCGCGATGTCGTGATCACCATGCTGCCCAATGGCAAGCTGGTCCTCGACGTCTACGCCGATCTGCTCCCCGCCGCGAATCCGGGCACCCTGTTCGTCGACTGCTCCACCATCGATGTCGCCGACGCCAAGACGGCCGCGATCCGCGCCATCGATGCGGGCCATCGCGCACTGGACGCCCCGGTTTCCGGTGGTGTCGCGGGCGCCGCCGCGGGCACGCTGACCTTCATGGTCGGCGGCGGCGCGGCCGACTTCGCCGATGCGCTCGATGTGCTCCAGGTGATGGGCGGCAAGGTTGTGCACTGCGGTGGCTCGGGCGTCGGCCAGGCCGCCAAGATCTGCAACAACATGCTGCTCGGTATCTCGATGATCGGTCTGTCCGAAGCGCTGGTGCTCGGCGAGAAATTGGGACTGAGCCACCAGTCGTTCTTCGATGTGGTCTCCACCGCATCCGGTCAGAGCTGGGCGTTGACCAGCTACTGTCCGGTCCCGGGACCCGTGCCCACCAGCCCGGCCAACAACGACTACCAGCCCGGTTTCGCCACCGCGTTGATGACCAAGGACCTGGGCCTGGCCGCGAACGCCCTGCGCGATAACGATGTCGACGGCAAACTCGGCCTGCTGGCCGCCGAGATCTACACGCGGTTCAACCAGGCGCAGGCGGGTAAGGACTTCTCCGCTATCGTCACCGATATCCGTGACCGTTCCGACCAAGAAGGTGTCTGAAGATGGATGCATTGCGAAGCGATTCCGTGGGGGTGGAGGTCCGGTGACGGGTGGTGGGCCCGACTTCGAGACGATTCTGCTGGAGCGCAAGGGCCGGGTCGGCTGGATCACGCTGAACCGTCCGAAGGCGCTGAATGCGCTGAACGCGCAGGTCCTCGACGATGTCATCGCCGCGCTCGACGAACTCGAGCACGATGACGCGATCGGTGCCATCGTCATCACCGGTTCGGAGCGGGCCTTCGCGGCCGGCGCCGATATCAAGGAGATGCAGCCCAAGTCGTACATGGATATGTTCATGAACGACTACTTCGCCCGCTGGGACCGGTTGGCGCAGTTCCGCAAGCCCACCATCGCCGCCGTCGCCGGTTATGCCCTCGGCGGAGGCTGTGAGCTGGCCATGATCTGCGACATTATGCTCGCCGCCGATAACGCGAAATTCGGTCAGCCGGAAATCAAGCTCGGCGTCATTCCGGGCATCGGCGGTTCGCAGCGCCTGACCCGCGCCATCGGTAAGGCCAAAGCCATGGATCTGGTACTCACCGGCCGCAATATGGATGCCGAGGAGGCCGAGCGCGCCGGTCTCGTGTCCCGCATCGTGCCCGCCGCCGAACTGCTCGACACCGCACTCGAGGTCGCCGAAACCATCGCCTCGATGTCGCTGCCGGTCACCATGATCGCCAAGGAAGCCGTGAACCGGTCCTTCGAAACCACCCTCGCCGAGGGCCTGCGCTTCGAACGCCGAGTCTTTCACTCGCTGTTCGCGATCGACGATCAGAAGGAAGGTATGAGCGCCTTCGTCGAGAAGCGCCCAGCCAAGTTCACCAACCGCTGACCCACGACTGCACCTGTGCCCGGCCGCGTGAATCTCGGCCGGGCACAGTGCTGTTCGGGCGGTCAGCGACGGCCGCGACGCAGGGAACGGTTTCAGCTCGCGAACGACGGTTCAGTTGAAGGAGGTCACCGGGATTCCGGCGACTTCGACGGGGGTCGGCGCGTTGACGCCACCGGGCGGCTGGGTGGCGGTGTGGTTGATGGCGAGCAGTCCGGCGATTGTTGCGCCCAAGGCGACCGTAACCGCAACGGCGGCAATGAGTTTGCGACGGCCGGTGGGGGTCGGCGCCAGTGCGCCGGCCAGCGCTCCGCTGCGTAGGCGTGCCATGCGCACATCACCGTTGGGACATTCTGCGGCGAGCAATACCGCACCGCGAGCCGAAACGTATTCGGGCTCCTCGTCGTAAATGACCGGGAGTTGGATCATTTCGGATAATTCTTCGCGGATATCGGGATTGCGGGTGCAACCGCCGAGCAAGATCAGGGCCTCTGGCTGAACGCCGGTTTCCTCGATCAGTTGGCGGACGAATGACGCGGAATAATGGATGCCCGCGGCGCACAGTTCGGCGAGATCGCTGCGGGTGACCACGGCACGTTCGCCGGAACTGGTATCCATGGCGGTGATTACGCGGGCGCTGCTGAGTTCTTCGCGGTGCCTGCGACTGGTCGGTTTGTCGGTTAGTACGCCGCCGCGGGCCAATTGCCAGCGCAGCAGTGCGTCGTAGCCATCGCCGCCGAGTACGGTACTGCGTTTGCTGGACAGGATGGTGTCGGTGCGGCAGTCGGCGTGGGTAATGGTGACACCGGAGCTGCCGAGGTCGTAGAGGATTACCGAGCCGGTGGTGGGCAGTCGGCCGGTGAAGCGCAGGTAGCGCAGCTGGGCCAGCGGTTCGTCGGCGATGGTGAGCCGGTTGCGGCCCGCGGCGGTCCGGATGGCGTCGACGTGCAGCGGGCAGCGGCAGGTCACCGCGGTTCCGGTGATCAGCTCGTCGCGCCGGTCGGCGGCCGCGCGCATCTGCCGGATCGCCTCGAAGACCGGTTCCTCGACCCCACCACCCGCCCGACGCCGCACCTGGCATCGATCAATTGGAGGCAGGTGCGGCTGATCGGAATGCGTCAGCATCGCGCGGGCCCCGCCTGCGCCCGCCGATACCCCCAGGACCAGCACCATGGATTCCATGGTGGACCCTTTCGGCTCCGGTGCCAAGACGACGGGGCGGGGAATTCGCTAGTTGGATGCCAGACCGTTACCGGTCGGTCGTCCGAGAAGTGTAAATACCGACCGGTTCGGGTGTTTGGCTACTGCTCGTGCGCCGACCACCGGGCCGGTTCGGCGCCGGTGTCGAAGTCGCCTGCGGCATGGCGGAATTCCGCGAGCAGCTGCAGCAGAGTCTGTAGCCGATCCGGTGGAAGACCCGGAATCGAGAAGACTTTCGCGTTCAGCTCCTTGGTCGCCTCGGCGACCAATTGCCTTCCGGCGGAAGTAATTTCGATAAGTGTCGCACGTCGATCGCTGGGATGCGGAACACGCTCGACAAGCTTGGCGGCCTCGAGTCGGTCGACGGTATTCGTCACGCTGGTGGGATGCACCTGTAGTCGCGCACTGGCCTTCGCCATGGGCAGTGCACCCGTCTTGCTGAAGGCGAGCAGCATCAGAAGTTCATATCGAGAGAAAGTAAGGCCGGTTGGTTTCAGGGCCTCGTCCACCCGCGCCATCACGATTTGCTGGGCGCGAACCAATGAGGTCACCGCTGCCATTCCGTCGGCGACATCGCCCCAGCCGTGGCCGACCCATTGACGATGGGCCTCCTCGATCGGATCAACCGGTAGTGGACGTGGCTGCGACATGACTTTGATCATTCCATGCTCCGGTGCCGCTCCGGCTCCTCTCTCGATCGGTGAGAGTCGCAGAAGTCGCATTCGGATCCGGTGACCGAGGTTCGGGTGTCATCGGTTCGGATCACGCTGAGTGCAATCGTGGGCATTTCGATGCGGCGGCGGCAATATTCATGGCGAGGCGGGCGTGGCTGAGTGGTTTAGGCAACGGTCTGCAAAGCCGTTTACGCGGGTTCAATTCCCGCCGCTCGCTCTAATTCAATGGCGCCATCGTCGGCGACTGTTTGCAGGTCGCTCGAAAAGGTCTGCTGTGGGCGCCCGGTCCGGCCATACGCCACCGCCGTACCGGGCGTCCGTGGTTCACGTCGCTTCGAAGGCCACGGCGTTACCGAGCACGTCCAGACGGACGCGCTGGCCCACTGTCGGCGCCGCGATGCTGGCCCGGCGCACCCGCACCGGTTCGACATCGCCGTCCAGCGCGATGGTCAGCATCACATCGGGCCCGCGGAACTCCACCTCGCGCACGATTCCGCTTTTCGGCTCGCTATCGGAAACCACCTGCGCCACAAGCTGTTCCGGACGAATCATGATGGTCGACGGACCCGTCGGCGCGGACTTCTGCACCGGAATCCGGCCGAGCGCGCATTTGGCCACATCGCCCTCGACCACCGCGTCGAGCAGCACGCAATCACCGAGGAATTTGGCGGTGAACAGATCGGTGGGCGCGGCGTAGACCTCTTCCGGCGTGCCGACCTGGGTGAATACCCCCTCGCGCATGACGGCGACCTGTTCGGCGAAGCAGAGCGCCTCCTCTTGGTCGTGGGTGACCAGGATGCTTGTCATGCCCGCTGCGCGCAGCGTATCGGCCACGGCCTGCCTGGTAGTGGCTCGCAATCCGGCATCGAGTGCGCTGAACGGCTCGTCCAGCAGCATCAACCGCGGTTTGCGGGCCAGCGCACGCGCGAGTGCGACGCGCTGCTGTTGGCCGCCGGAGAGTTGATGCGGGCGTCGGTCCGCGTAGGACGGATCGAGCGAGACCATCTCCAGCAGTTCGTTCACCCGATTCCGGCCGCGTCGCAGGCCGCAGAATCCGCTGCGTAGGCCGTAGGCGATGTTCTCACCGACGGTCAGATGCGGAAACAGTGCACCGTCCTGCGCGACGTATCCGACATTGCGGCGCTGCGGCGGTACCGAGAACCGCTCGCGGGTCACGGTTTCCGTGCCGATCGCGACCGAACCCGTATCCGGCGCCTCGAATCCGGCGATCACCCGCAGCAGCGTGGTTTTACCGCACCCCGACGAGCCGACCACCGAGGTCGAACTGCCATTCGGCACTTCGAGACTGATCCCGCCGAGGACCCGGTGCTGGCCGAACGTCTTCGAAACGTCCGCCACGACAAGTCGACTCATAGCCCAGCCGCCTTCCTGGATTGGGTGAACAGCAGATACGTCACCGGCACCGCCGCGACGATCATGATGAGCGCATAGGGTGCCGCCGCCGCGTAGTCCAATTCGCCGGACAGCGACCAGAATCGCATCGCCAGCGTGCGAGTTCCGCTGGGCGCCAACAGCAATGTCGCGGTCAATTCGGTTGCGACCGCGACGAACACCAGCGCCGCCGCGGAGGCCGCGGCGGGCGCGGTCAACCGCAGCGTGACGCGCAGGAAGGTGACCGGCCCCGAGTGACCGAGCGACCGCGACACTTCCTCCAGCCCGACTGGCACCTGCGCCAAACCGGCCCGCACGCTGACCAGCGCCCGAGGCAGAGACAGCAACACATAGGCGGCCACGACCATGGTGACCGTCTGATAGAGCGGCGGCGCCCACCGGATGGTTACCGTCACCATGGCCAGCGCGATGACGATGCCGGGTAGCGCACTCGTAATGTAGTTGGCGCCCTCTACGATTCGGGCGAAGGCCGAGGTGGAGCGCACCGCGATCCAGGCCACCGGGAACGCGCACAGCGTGGTGAGCAGCGCGGCCATTGCGGCGAGCCCGACGGTCTGCCCGAGCGCCGTCCCGATTTCGGTGAAATCCCACACCCGCGCACCGCCGATGCGCAGCCAGCGCACGATGGTCCACAGCGGTACGCCGATCGAGCCGACGATCACCCCGGCGAAGGCGAGCAGCACCGGAATCGTGGCGGGCCCCAGCGCGACCCGGACAGCCGCACGCGGCGCACCGCCGCCGATCCTGGCGTAACGCGCCCTACCGCGCGCCCCCGCCTCGGCCGCGAACAGCACCAGACAGCACAGCACCAGCACACCGGCCAACATGCTGCCGGCCGGGCCGGCGAAGCTGGATTGGTACTGTTCGAAGATCGCGGTCGTGAACGTGTCGAACCGGATCATCACGAACGCGCCGTATTCGGCGAGCAGATGCAGCGAAATGAGCAGTGCGCCGCCGAGAATCGCCAATCGCAACTGCGGCAAGACGACTCGGGTGAAGACCGCGACCGGCCCGGACCCCAGCGCACGCGCCGATTCCTCCACTGCCGGATCGAGACGGCGCAGCGTGGCCGCCGCGGGCAGATACACCAGCGGGAAATACGACATGGTGGAGATCACCACACCCGCCCACAGCCCGTGCATGGTCGGGAAGACGCTGACCCAGCCGTAGCTGTTCACGAACGCCGGCACGGCCAGTGGTGCCGCGAAAACCGGCCCCCACCACGCCGCACCTGGCACATTCGTACGCTCCACCACCCAGGCCAGCGCGATCCCGAGCACCACACAGATCGGGACGGTGACAATGACCAGCCCAGCCGTATTACGCAGCAGATCACCGACTCTCGGGCGGAACACCAGCTCCGCAGCCTCGTGCAGGCCGGTGGAGAAGACAGTGGACACGATGTAGCCGAGCGGCACGAATGTCGCCGCCACCAACAGCACAGCGATGGTCGTGACGAGTGGTCCGGGTCTTCCGACCCGGGATGCGGCGACAGCGGTCCGGACGGCCATGACTAGAGCAGCCCCGCCTCGGTCATCAGCGCCGTCACCTTCTTGGCATCGAGCTTGCTCGGATCGATGGCCGGTGCCTGCAGCGAGGCAAGCGACGGCAGCGCCGGATTGGCCGCGACATCACTTGCGACCGGGTACTCGAGCGAGGAGCCGTCGCGCAGGATCTGCTGCCCGGTCTTGGAGGTGATGAAGGCCAGGAACTTCTGCGCCGATTCCTGCTTCTTGCTCGACTTCAGTACGCCGCCACCGGAAACTGAGATGAACGCGCCCGGATCCTGGTTCTTGAAGTAGTGCAGCGCGGTGTGGTTGCTGCTCTCCTTGGTGTTGGCCTGATCGCGGTACCAGTAGTAGTGGTAGATCACGCCGCCATCGGGCTGACCGGAGTCGACCGCCTTCATGGTGGCGACATTGTTCGGGAATGCGGTGGCGTTGTTCTTCATGCCCGCGAGCCACGCCTTGGTGGCG
Source organism: Nocardia citri (assembly GCF_054065835.1). NCBI lineage: Bacteria > Bacillati > Actinomycetota > Actinomycetes > Mycobacteriales > Nocardiaceae > Nocardia > Nocardia citri. The sequence goes on along the minus strand of NZ_JBSUQM010000011.1, from coordinate 7,513 downwards.
TCCTCACCCTTTAGTGCGAGCAGCGCCGCCACGATGGCCTGGAAGTCGCCGCCGGAAACGCCCGCGCCCCAGCGGCCCTTCCACTGCGGCTGCGCCAGATCGAGCAGCGACGCGGGCAGCTTGTCGGCCGCGATCTTATCCTTGTTATAGACGAAAACCGTTGAGCGGGCGGCAATTCCGGTCCACTTCCCGGTGGACGGGCGGAACTGGGCGGGCACCTGGTCCAGCGTCGTCTTATCGATATCGGCGAACAGTCCGGCATTCTCCACCAGCGCCATGGCGGGGGAGTTCTCGGTCAGGAAGACATCGGCGGGGGAGGCCGCGCCCTCGGCGACCAACTGGTTGCCCAGTGCGGTGTCACCGCCCTGGCGCAGCGTGACCTTGATGCCGGTCTCCTTGGTGAACGCGTCCACCCATTCCTTGGTCAGGGATTCGTGCTGGGCGTTGTAGACGGTTATCTCGTTCTTGTCGTCCGAGGAATTCGAACAGGCCGTCACGCCGAGCGCCGCGACAGCGACGGTCAACGCCGCGGAAATCGCTTTCCATCTGATCGACATGTTCGAGTCCTTCCGACGCGTGCAAGGTTCCACTTCATATGATGAGGCTTACCTAAGCAAGATACCGCGTCCGAACTGCGTAACGGTATCGGTACGGCTGCGGCGGGCGCGGGTTGGCTGGCTCGTCGGTCAGGACAGGCCCGAGAAGTCCCGCAGCACAACGTGATTGCGGTCGGCGAAGGTACCGAGCGTGTAGTCCGGCAGCAGACCGAAGTATTCGCCCCGGGTGGTCGCACTCCAGCGGCGGGCGGCCGCGGTGCGGGTCTTATAGAAGTTGATCATGTACCCGCCCTCGTACAGGCGCAGCAGGCTGTAGCCGCCCGGGTACTCCTTGACCGCGGCCACTTCCAGGAATTCCACCGCGCAAGCGGTGTCGGGCTGGGTGCGACGGTTGCGGTGGGTATGGCCACTGTGCTGCAGGAATACGCCAGGGGCGCGTTCGTAGAGCGTTTGGAGTTCGATGCTGTCGGTGCGATCGAGGACGAAGCCCGGTCCGGCGGTATTGGTCGAACCGGATTCGACGGTCACCGGGTGATGTCCGAACACCAGCGTCGGGCGATCCGGATCCGCGCGCAGCAGTTCACCGAGCCGGTCGAATTGTGCGACTTCGATGCTGCCGCCCGAACCGTCGAGTTGGCTGGTGTCCAGTCCGATCAGCCGCAGGCCGCCCATCTCGTGCTCGATCAGCTGCTCACGTGGAGTGAACTGCTCGGCCCAGCAATCGTAATGATCCGCGGGTGCGTGGATGCAGCCCTGATATTCCGAGCCGATGTGCGGGCGGTCGTGATTGCCGCGTACGGCGAGATAGTCGCGGCCCTGCGCGCCCCAGGAGTCCAGGTGCCGGCGAACCGAACGCGATTGCTCCGGTTTCGCCTCGGCGGTGAGATCGCCCGCGATGAGCAGGATATCGGCGGCGCGGTCGGGGCGGTGCAGATCATCGAGTACGGCGGCCAGCATGACTTCCGGATAGGGCGGCAGGCCGGGCTCCTGCCGGAAACCCGCGGGCAGGTTGTCGACGATGAGGCCGCTGACCTGCTCGCCGTAGTGCACGTCATTGGCGAGTGCGACGGTGCGCAGTGGTCGGCCCGGCGGCGGTGTCAGGGTGGTGAATTCACCAGTGGACTCCGGACTTCCGGGGGCTCGGGTGGTCAGTGCGAGGGCAGGTACGGCGCGGATGCCGTTCGACCATGCCTGGAATCGATAGCGGCGGCCCGGTTCGAGGCCGTCGATCTCCGCGTAGTGGAACGGCGTGCGCTCGTCATCGGCGTAGACGGTGGTCAGCGCGGAATCGGCCGGTCCGAGGCGCACTTCGGTGTCCGCGTCGACCGCCAGCAATCGACCATTCGGATCCGGGGTCACCGTCGTCCAGGTCAGAATGACCGATCGTTCGGTGACCGTCACGACCTCGAGATCGGTCGCGAAAAGCGGATTCGTTTGGGCCCGAACCGAACCCCGGTCCGCGATGCTCACGAGCGCGGCCAGCCCAATGGCGCTGAGGAAGGTCCGGCGCGACGGCCCGCAGCAGCTCATTCGACCGAGATTACGTCAGTTCTTACCCGACTCCGCCGAGCAGACCTTCCACTTCCCGTCTTCCTTGCGCAGGTGTTCGGTAGTGCCCGTATCGGTATCCGGGGTCTCACCCGGGACGGTCAGTGTGAGTTTTCCGGTGATCTTGGCCGTCGCGCGGTCACCGATGATGACGATGTCATCGATCTTGTCGATATCGACCTCGACCTTGGCGCTGTCGAATTCCTTCTTCTGCTCCTCGGTCAGTGTGTCGAAGTCGGCACGGTCGGCCGCGCACGCCTTGGCCGCTGCCGCGGCGAACCCGCTCTTCCCGAGCGTGTCGTAGAAGTCGTGGATCGCCACCTGGATCTTCTTCTCATCCGAGGCAAGCGGCGTCTTCCCCTGCGCCATCAGCACCACACCGGCGGCAACCGCTCCCGCGATGACCAGCACCAACACCAACAGAGCGATAATCAAACCGGTCCTGCGCTTCGGCGGCGGATACCCCTGCTGCGGCCCATATCCCTGACCACTAGGCGGCGGATACCCACCCTGCTGTGGATACCCGTACCCCTGCTGCGGCTGCCCCGCCCCTTGCGGGTACTGCGGCTGCCCGAATGGCGTTTGCCCACCCTGCGGATATGTCATGATCCCGTCCTCCCGCTCACCCCATCTGTGAGTGAGGTTACGGCAACCCGACCCGTCACGACCCGAACACCGATTCAACGCGAGTGCGCACTGAGCACGGGCTCGTCGTCTCCGTGAGCATGAGCCAACCAGGAGCGGAGTGCCCGTGTAGCGGACACCGTATGTGGTCCTTTACTCGTCCGAGTAGAGCGAGATCGTCGGGCCATGCGGAAGATGGGAACGTGCAGGTGATCTGATGCCACGTCGGGACGTGCCGGGCATCCCCTGTGTGACCAGAGGATTCAACGGGTCCGATCTGGGTACACGCCGCCGATAAGGCAACTGTCGAGCGGATGCGGACCGACGCGTTGGCTAGACAAGAAAGGCCCTGACCGCATGTGCGCTGGTCAGGGCCTCCTTCGTTGTGTGCCCTCGGCAGGATTCGAACCTGCGGCCTTCTGCTCCGGAGGCAGCTCCAGTGAGGTTTTCGGGGTATCCGACCGGATGTGGTCGTCGCGTCATATGGCGATTCGGGATCCGGCTGTCCGGCTGTGTCCGGGGTAGTTGTGTCACCGACGTGTCATTGGACAGCACCACGGGGACAGTGTCGGGCTTATCCTGTGACGATTTCGAATAGGAAGCCGTTTTCGTACGTGAAGCCCGCAGCTGCGGCGTCAGCGAGAAGCAGTTCACATCGTTCGGTTGGTATGAATCCGAAATAGTATGAGTCGCCCCGAGTGATGCGAATCATTGTCATACCGGCCTCGCGGCTCTGGCGGGCGGTCTCGCGTAGATAGTCCTCGGCGTTACGGGGATATTCCGATGGGCCGTCAGACAACCCTGGAGGCTGATCCCACGACATCGCTGGACGTGATGGCACCGGTCGCAGTTGTTCGTGTATGTCGTCGGCACTCTCGCGCCAGTCGCACAGGACCAGGAACGGTTCCCTGCCTACCATTCCCCCTTGCATAGACGCGAGCAACCCCTCCCGTGCGAGCTGGCTTTGCGACCTGGACGAGTTGGAGAGCCACCCTCGGTAGTACTGCACCAGTTCGTCCGGATTGTCCATCGCCGAGCTAACAATCTCGACCATGCCTCCGGCGAGGTGCGCGTCCGGGGCCAGCAAGACCGCGACCGACATCAGCGAGTATTCGATCGATCGGGTCGGTGAGGAGTAGGGCGGCGGAAACGGGTAGGGGTCTGACCACGAAACTCCGGTATGCGGCTCCATAGCGGAATCGTAAGGGAACGCGCCCAATTGTCGCTGACCGCTCGCAGCCTGGTGACTTCCCTTCCCCTGCTTCCTCATACTGGCCATCCCTCAGTGGAGGTCGGGCGTGTCAAGGATGCCGTAGGCACCGCGTAGCGGACACCGTAGGTGGTCCTTGACTCGTTCGGCCGGAGCGAGACGATTGGGCCATGAGGAGGCAGGGACTACCACCACCGGATTCGTTCAGCAATTCATCTGCGCAGGTCAGCTGCCGTTGGAGGATATGTCGGCCGAATCGGTGTCGGGACCACAGCCAGTCACTCCGGCCGGGGCCGGTGAATCCGCGTGCAGCTGCGGAGGTAGGTCGGGTACGGCTGTCGTCGTGCCCAGCACTGTCCGGTGAATGAAAAAGCGGCCAGGGCCGAAGAGTCTGCGTGATGCCACGTCGCCAGAGCGGATGCCAGAACACGCAAACTGGGCCAGAATGCGCCTCGGCGAAGCGGTGCGCCGCCGACGTGCCGACGCGCCGCGAACGCAGCGTGCGGAGGGAGCGTTGCGCGTCGTAGCGCGGCGGCGGCGCGTAGCGCCGCCGGGGCGCTCTTGACTCTATATAGCGAAATTCAGCAACCACCCTCGTAGTACGCGACGGCACCCGGAGAATGAGGATATGACTGGGCTTGTGTTGACGCCGGACCGCCGGACTGAACTCGCGGCACTGCTTGAGGACGAATCGCGATTGAACGCCGAGTTCCCGAAGGTCGCAGAGTATCTGAACACTGCACCGATGCTGTCGGGCACTGGCGATGAAGCTGTAGATCGTGCGTTCGATCTCCGGTTGCTGCACTACATGACCGGAGATGATTCGGCTTCCCGTAACCCTTACTGGGACATCGTCGCTCCGGCAGTTACCGACGACGGCCAGCGGCGACGAATCGATGGCGGAAGTCCAAGGGGAAGCGCACGGCTCGGGTTCGCGCAGACGATCTTGCAAGCAACCTATGCTTACGCGGTACCGGCGCCTGAGACTGTGCTGTGGATGCGAGAGTTTTCGCTGGGGCGCAAAGTGTTCGAACTCGGCGCGGGACGCGGCTACTGGGCACGACAACTCGCCGATGTCGATGTGCCGGTCTGCGCGTACGACTCCGAACCGCCAGCATCTACAACGAATGTGTCATTCCCGGCAGTCCGAGGACAGGCAAACGAGTGGTATCCGGTCGAAGCCCTCGCCCGGTTCGAGAGTGATCTCGACGGTGACGGCGTGCTCTTTATGTGCTGGCCGCCCGGATGGAACGACCCGATGGCGTCTACCGCACTCGAAGAATTCGAGTCTCGCGGCGGGCATCGGCTCATCTATGTGGGTGAGCCGATGGGCGGTAAAACCGGCGACGACAAATTCTTCGATGGTCTCGCGGCGCGCTGGACCTTGGAAAGTGTCGACAAGCATTTCGTCTCGTGGTGGAACCTCAGTGACGTCGCTCAAGGATGGATACGGAAGCGCTGACGCGAAAAAGGGGCCGTCACCTCCGGCGGCGACGACCCCTTTCTGGCGTGAATCACTCCTGTGGATCGAGTGCCATGCGGAACACAAACGACCCGTACCGGTCCTTCGGATACGAAACGTCAGAGACCATCAGCACACGCCCGTCTGACATGAGAAATCGCTGATGAACAGCTTTTATGAGGTCGCTGGCACTCGTGCGTAGCCATTCCGCGTGGGCGGGTACCGCCGGACGATCGGTGACGGTCTCCTCAAGAATTTCCGCCGAACTGACCTCGGGCGCATCAGACGGCTGGTAGCTATCGGAGATCGAAACAGGGCGCTCCTCCACGGCGGCTTTCACCACTGTGTGGATGACTTCGGCGCCGACATCGACCCGGAGTAACGAGGCAAGTTCATCGTCGGCGGTCAACCGCGACTCTTCGCGCTGGATAGTCACCGCTTCACGCCCACCCGCTGACTCATTACCAAAGGTCACCTCGGGGTCCTCCCACTGACGCTCCGGCGCAATACGAACCAGCCTCGGTTGATTGACGACGAACATCCCTCGGCGTTGGACTGTACGGACGAGCCCCTGACGTACGAGAAGATCTCTCACGCTGCGGATGACGATCTCCGATACGCCGTGCGTCTTGGCGAGTTCGGTGTAGCTCGGTAGCTGCGTCCCGGCCGGCAGTGCACCGCTGCGGATCTTCTGTGCGATCTCTCCCGCGATGGAAACGTACTGCGGTTCTGTCATGGCGCATGCCCTCCGAGTGGTGTCCGTTGTTTCGACAACGATGTTCAGTATACCTGCTGCGTATACGCAAATTTCTGGCATGCACAGCATCGCGTAAACCCCTCTTGATTCTACGTATACGCAAGGTCTTGTGCCGATACGTAGTTGCGTATACGCTGTTATGTATGCGCAGAATCGGCGCAGTACAGCGACCTATTTTCTTGGAGGAGTGAAGCAATGGCTTTGAAGGATTTGTGGTTGAACCCGCCGTTCGGTGAGGCGTACCCGAAGGGTGTGTACCTGTTGGGGGCGATTGAGGCGATGACGGAGTACAACTCCGATCGCAATGCGCCCAAGCGTCAGAAGCTCGACTTCGACAACGACGGCAACGGCACCGGTAAGCGGTTGTGGAAGGGCACGGTCACCGATCCGACTGCGGCCAATGCGAAGCAGGCCAGCTTCGATGTGATTTTCGTGTCGGACGTGCAGCCGGTTCCGGCGGCGCCCGAGATCGCCCCGGGGATGACGCCGATCGAGTTGGAGGGTTTGCAGGTCAAGCCGAAGATCGTCGGCTCGGGTGAGTTCAAGTCGATCGGCTGGAACGTCCGAGCGACCGGCATCAAGGGCGACAACTCCGGTTCGAAGCAGGCACCGGCTGATCCTGGTGCGGCGCGTCCGTCCGGTTCTAAGGCGGCGTGATGAATACGGCGGGCCGGTCGGCGGGGATGCGTGTGGCGCGCTGGTCCGCCGTCATCATCATCGCGGGTGTTGGGGCGGCGGCATTTCGGCTGTCCTTCGCGACTCTGCGGGACCTGGCGATCCTCGCCCATATCCCGGCTCGGGATGCGTGGCTGTTCCCGGTGATCGTGGACGGCACCATCATCCTGGCGACACTCGGGGCGGTGGTTCTCGCGAAAAGTCCTGAGCGTCAATGGTTTAGCGGGGTGTTGATCATCGGGGCTGCGGTCTCGGTGGTCGGTAACTCTTTGCACGCGGTCGCTGCTGGCCGTGAACTTCCGTGGTGGGCATCGGCGCTGGTGGCTGCTGTCGCTCCTATCTCGCTGCTCGTGGACACCCACGGCTTGGTCGTGTTGTTCCGTGCGGCTCAACGCGAGTCGGCTTCGGACGCGGAGCCGTCACCTGTCCGCGAGCCTGGAGAAGGGCAGGAAGTACGGGGCGATGTTGCTCCGACTCCTGCACCCGTCCCGGTTCCGGTTCGCAAGAAGTCTCGGCCGCGGCGTGATCCCGCGACGGTTGCTCGTGCGGTCGCTATGCGGGCCGACGGTAAGTCTTACACCGAAATCGGTAAGGCGCTGGGTGTTTCGCCTCGTACGGCAGCGAACTATGCGTCTACTCCCGCACCTGCGGCTACCCCGGTCGAGCCTCGTCCGCTGGCT